>JBAXTC010000929.1:0-2800 GCA_037130375.1 Verrucomicrobiota bacterium
CCGCGCTCCAATTACCCAGGGTGGTGGTTTTGGAAAAATCTGAGATGCGCACCCGTTGGAGGGGTGCCTTGGATTTTGATTGAGAGTGGGTTGGCAACCTGTAATTTGAGGGTGGATGGCGCAGGAAAAACATCAACGCATCGTCGTTGGCTACCATGGCTGCGACGCCGGCGTGGCCGAAAGAGTGCTGGCTGGGAAAGCGCGGCTGAATTTGAGCACCAACGCCTTCGACTGGCTTGGCCAAGGGATTTACTTTTGGGAACACGGTCCCCAGAGGGCGTATGAGTGGGCTATTGAGCAAACGAGGCTTGGGGCGGCCAGGGTGAGGAACCCGTCGGTGCTGGCAGCCAGAATTGACCTTGGCGTGTGCCTTGACCTGCTGGACACGGCAAACACGCGGCTGTTGGGCAGATGGTACGCGAAGTTCCGCCGATTCGTCCGGGAAAAGGGGGTGCTAATGCCCCAGAATCGGGATGCCGCTGGCGGCCGACGCGGGGATAAGGTGCTGCGCTATAGGGATTGCGCTGTCATCGACTACACTCTGAGCAACCTGGCCGAGACGGAAGGGGTCAAATACCAGACGGTGAGGGGCGTTTTCCTGGAAGGCAAACCGGCGTTTCCCGGTTCGAAGATCGCCCTGAAATCGCACATCCAAATCGCCGTAAGGGATCCGGCTTGCGTCGTCGGGATCTTCGGGCCGAAACCGGCCGAGTATCGGAGCGAGGGTTGATTCAGACGTCAGCCGCCGTAGCGCGGCGTCAGCTTGCCCTCGGGTGTGTAGATGCCGGCTTTGACAAGAGAGGCGAACCCTTCTTGAGCGGTCATCGTGCTCACGCGCTTGAGCGCGCGCTCATGTGCCGCCAATAGCTCCGTACGTGTGAACAGTGTTCCGTTCGCGCGCAGTTTGCCGTTTTTAGTCGCAGTCTTCATCTCGTATGGCGTGGGATCCAAGGGGAACCCTGTCATCTGGTTGAATGTCCCATTCCCAGCCCCGGAAGTCAAACTTTCCCCTTATCCCCTTTGCGCCGCCGCGGCAAGTCGCAGACCGTCTTGAGGTAGCCGTTGCCGCTGCCATCCACCAGCAAGGCTTTGTACGAATTTAGGTTCACCCGGACGGTGAAGCCGGGATCATTATTAAACCCGGCCCCATTAGCGTGGTTTCGCGTGTTTGGCGGGGTCGAACTGCTTTTTCCAGGGTCTGGCCGGTCAGGGCAGTCTCAGCCGATAGAAGCGCCGCTCGTAATTCCCAGTTGCAGAGTCCTCGAAATAGAATGTTCCGCTGTTGGTGAACACCTGAATGGTGCTCCATTGCGCAAGGTTGGTCGAGACCTGCACCTCAAGATGCTGCCCTGGCTGGTTCACAAGGTTGAAGCCGAAGTGCCCATTTTGGATGGGGTGCGGCTGCAGAACGATGGAAGGTGGCACCCGTGGCGGAACTCCAACCCCCACCAAGGCCAAACTGTGGAAACCTCCACCCGCGACCGCTACCACGTTGGTCAGCCCGGCGGGAATATTCGTCTGGCCCTGCCCGTTGTCGCCCCAGGCGGCGACCGTTCCGTTGGCCCGCAATGCCAAACTGTGGTAATACCCACCCGCGATCGCCACCACGTTGGTCAGCCCGGCCGGAACATTCGTCTGGCCGGAGCCGTTGTAGCCCCAGGCGACGACCGTTCCGTTGGCCCGCAATGCCAAACTGTGGTAATACCCACCCGCGACCGCCACCACGTTGGTCAGCCCGGCGGGAATAGCCGTCTCGCCGTTACCGTTGAAGCCCCAGGCGACGACCGTTCCGTTGGCCCGCAATGCCAAACTGTGGTAATACCCACCCGCGACCGCCACCACGCTGGTCAGCCCGGCGGGAACATTCGTCCGGCCGTCACCGTTGTAGCCCCAGGCGGCGACCGTTCCGTCGGCCCGCAATGCCAAACTGTGGCCACCTCCACCCGCGATCGCCACCACGTTGGTCAGCCCGGCGGGAATATTCGTCTGGCCGTAAGCGTTGTCGCCCCAGGCGAGCGTGGTCCCGAATTCGAGCCAGGCGTCCTGGCTGATGGCACTCCCGTATGGGTTACTCACCAACACTGAGTAGCTCCCGCCCTGTCTGGCCTGTAGGTTGGTGAGTACCAAGGCCGCGTTGGTCGCCCCGGCCAGGTTCACCCCGTTGAACCGCCATTGATAGCTTAACGGCTCGATGCCTTGTACCTCGACCGTAAGCGTCGCGGTGCCTCCGAGTTGGGCCATCAAGCTTTGTGGTTGGGTGCGGATCCAGACGGGCACTACCGCCAGCCTGGAAGTGGCGGCGGTGACACTTCCAAAGGCATTACTCACGCTCAGCGCATAAAGGCCGGCCTGGGCCGGCGACACGTTCGTCAAAACCAGCAGTCCGTTCGTGGCACCCGGCAAGGGTAGCCCATTGAACTGCCATTGGTAAGCCATTGGCCGCGCGCCAACAACCGCAGGTTGGAAATACATGCGCCCAAGCCCTGCCACCACTATCCGATCCGCCAGCTTAGGTGTCACAGCCGGCGGGCCATAAGCGACCAATGCCAAACTGTGGTAGGCTCCACCCGCGATCGCCACCACGTTGGTCAGCCCAGCGGGAATATTCGTCTGGCCGTACCTGTTGTCGCCCCAGGCGGCGACCGTTCCGTCGGCCCGCAATGCCAAACTGTGCTCGCCTCCACCCGCGATCGCCACCACGTTGGTCAGCGTGCGCATCTTAGATTTTTCGGAGCGAGGACAGGAGGCGCAAGACAGAATTGGTCGAAGCCTGCGATTTCATGGGAATCAAACCTAAAAA
>JBAXTC010000093.1:0-16009 GCA_037130375.1 Verrucomicrobiota bacterium
GGAACTGGTCGCGCATTTCGCCCGAGACCAACGGTGAGTGATCGTCCGGCAAGCTGGGATCGGGGACCGGGGTGGACAGAAGCAAGCTTGGCTTGTTTTCCACTGGGTCAGCTTCCGCAGTTGTTTTACTGGGGAAGAACCTTCTCGAAGAACCCCCGCAAAGCGGTGATGATAATACCCCAATTCGACGGGGTCATTTTCCCGAGCTGCCGAACAATCGTTGTCTTCTAGAGGGTCGCCAATTTATCAACCCGGACGACCGAGGGGAGCCGCAATCCAGCTTGTTGCCATTGCGCAGTCAGTGTCGTAGATGGCATCGGCGGGCACGTATTGCTTTTCGAGTTGGCTGGCCGAAAACCTGGCCCAATCTCCATCTTCGCTTTTCGCTTCCTGGCGCGATAGCAGGAAATCAACGTAGTGCAACGCCTCGGTCTGCAGCGTCCCGGGCAACGCTTTGGCTTTCTCGTATATCAGGTCCGCCGTGCTCATGGGTTCAAAGTATCCCGGCCCCAGCCGGTTGTAAACCTCGGAACTCGAGGAATTAGAAATACGGCGCCCGAGGACAGCGGCGAGTGATCGGCCGGCAAGCTGTCGTAAAGGGGTCAACCGGAGGTTGGTCCGCGCGGTCCAGATGGTGCATGCGGTTAGCGGGGAGTTTGTCATCTTTGGTCGATGCCGCGCACGATGCGAGGCTTGGGTTGGCCCGAAGTGGAGATGATCTCCCGGCTGAAGAATGATTCAGGCATCTGGCAAACTGGCGATGGCAGCACGGGTGAGGAAGGAAACGACCCTGCCCATCAAGTTGATTGCCGCCTCAGGTTTCTTATCGGGATCTGATTGATGGAGGCCGCAAGCGGTGAGCCATCTGGTCCTCGATGCCTCGATGGCGTTAAGCTGGCTCCTCCCGGATGAGGCGAACGCAACGGCCGTTGCCGTCCAAGCGGAGCTTACCAAAGCCGAAGGTGTCTGGGTTGGAGCTCACTGGCGGCTTGAGGTGGCAAACTCTCTCTGCATGGCGGAACGCAGAAAGCGACTCGATGCGACCGGCATCGCCCAGGCGGTCGCCCTTTTTACCCAGCTTCCGGTCATCGTGGACCCCGAAACCAACGAACACGCGAGCGGGGCGACACTCTCTTTGGCCCGTGAGCATGCGCTTTCGGTTTACGACGCCGCCTACCTTGAACTGGCGCTTCGTCGAGGGGCAACCTTGGCGACATTCGACGGGCCGCTCAGGGACGTTGCCAAAAAACTCGGGGTGCCTCTACTCCCCAAGAAACTCGTAAACGAATAATTAACCTTTACCCGGATCGGTTTTCCAATTTGGTGTTTGGCGCACCCGCTCGATCTTGACGAGGTTGTGCGGTTTGGCATCTCCCAGGTGGAAGCATGAATTCGAAGGCGCGTGACACGGAGCGACGGACTCGGCTGGGCGGTTTGTTCAAGAAGGTGAAGGATGCCGGTCTTTACGAAGCCGATTACACAGGGGACAATGCAGGCTGATTTCGCCATCGTCCTCGATGCCTGTGTGCTCGCCAACGCCGGCGTGTCGGTGATCATCACCTTCAACTTGAAGGATTTTCCCGAGGCGGCGCTTAAGTCGTGGAAGGTGGCTGCCGTGCATCCGCAGGATTATCTGTCTGCGCTTTATTCGATGAATCCCGGCGTGGTGCTGACCAAGGTGGCCGAGATCGCCACCGCCCACGGTGAAGAAATGCAGGACGCGCTCATCCATTTGGGCAAAAGTGTGCCGACCTTTTCGCGGCGACTCTTGCAGGATACCGGCAGGGATTTTTCATAGACTTCGATGCCGCCCACTGACATCTCCGAGAAAGGTCTCGAAACGCTGACCATGTGGCATAGGACCGGCACGGACGGGTTGGTATTCGCTACCGATTCGGTTCTGGCAGAAACGCCTGATGCCCTTTTGGCGACGAAGGCCGCCGGCTCTGGATGGCTCGCCGGCAAACCGAAGGTTTACGACCGCACCCACGTAAATGGGTCAAACCGGAGGGATGGTGCCTGCGGTTAGCGGGGAGTTTGTCATCTTTGGTCCATGCCGCGCACGATGCGAGGCTTGGGTTGGACCGAAGCGGAGCTGATCTTCCGGTTGAACCTGCGCCGTTTTGTTCAGCGAGGGCAATACCGAACACCTGCAAGTCGCTTCGCGGTGGTATTCCGAAGCAGGCAAGCAATTATGCCATCACTGTAAAGACTGAACGTTTTCAAAAAGCCCTTGTTTATGGCGCTTTCTTGCCTGTGGACGCCTGGCTTCGGGAGCTTCCTCCGAACTTCCACGCTTTGGCGAACAACATGGCATTGCTGCTGCTATAAGGCTGTCATAACTAATAAACCATCAATGATTCGGTCAGCCAAGAACTGACCGGCAAGGGAATTTGCATGCGATTTAAGCGTTACGAAGTCGGTGAGTTCTTTGACGAAATGTTCGGCGAAGAGAACCAACCGCGGCCTTCCGCGCGGAGTTTGCTTCGTAATATCGAGAGCCTTCCGGAAGGCGAGTTGGTCAACCGGCAGCGGGCTGCCGAGCGCGCGTTGCTGCAGATGGGCATCACCTTCAACGTCTATGGGGAGCGCGCGGGCGTCGAGAAAATCTTCCCATTCGACCTCGTGCCACGCATCGTTTCCGCCGTCGAATGGAGCCGCATCGAGCGCGGCCTCAAGCAGCGGATCACCGCCCTGAACCTCTTCATCAACGACCTGTACCACGACCAGCAGATTCTCAAAGACGGGATCGTGCCCGCGAACATCGTTCTCTCGTCGAAGGCGTTTCGCAAGCAGTGCATTGGCTTTAACCCGCCGCGCGGCATCTGGTGCCACGTCACAGGCACGGATCTGGTGCGCCACGGCGATGGACAGATTTACGTACTCGAGGACAACCTGCGCTGTCCGTCCGGTGTTTCTTACGTGTTGGAGAACCGCGCGGTGATGAAGAGCATGTTCCCGCAGGTGTTTGCCGCATCGAGGATTCGGCCGGTGGCCAATTATCCCAGCCGCCTGCGGGATATGCTGGAGTTCCTGGCGCCGGATCAGGCCACCGAGCCCCGCTGCGTCTTGCTCACGCCCGGCATCTACAACTCCGCTTACTTCGAGCATTCGTTTCTCGCGCAGCAAATGGGGATCGAACTGGTCGAGGGGCGCGACCTGGTCGTGGAAGATGGTTATGTCTGCATGCGCACCACCAAAGGGTTCGAGCGCGTGGATGTGATCTATCGGCGCATCGACGATGATTTTCTCGACCCGCGGTGTTTCCGTCGCGACTCGATGCTCGGCGTGCCGGGCCTGATGGAGGTCTATCAAGCGGGCAATGTGGCCCTGGCCAACGCGCCGGGCGGCGGGGTGGCCGACGACAAGGTGGTCTATGCTTATGTCCCGCGGATCGTGAAGTACTACCTGGGCGAAGATATGATTCTGCCCAATGTCCCCACCTACATTTGCTCCGAAGCCGACGATCTACAGTACGTTCTGGAGCATATAGACCAACTGGTAGTCAAAGCGGCCAACGAATCGGGCGGCTACGGGATGCTCGTCGGTCCGCACTCGACGGCCAAGCAGCGCCTTGAGTTCGCCGAAAAGGTGAAAGCCGATCCCCGCAATTATATCGCTCAACCCACCTTGGCGCTCTCGCGGGTGCCCACGCTCGTGGACGATCACTTCGAGGGCCGCCATGTCGATTTGCGCCCTTACATTCTTTATGGAAAGGACATCTTTGTTCTGCCAGGCGGACTCACCCGCGTTGCCCTCAAGAAAGGCTCGCTGGTTGTGAATTCTTCCCAGGGAGGCGGCAGCAAAGATACGTGGGTGTTGGCAGACGCGCCCGTGCCCGAGCCAGATGAAGCCGCCCTGTTCTCACCAGCGCTGGGCGTCGAAGTCGCGGCGTGAAATCTCTTGCCCACATCACCGCCGAGGACGTCCGGCTTTACGCCTTTCCGCCGACGTCACCTTGGCTCGATCCCTTTACCGAGACCAATTCGGCCACGGCAGACTTGCCCGGCACCAGGCTGGAAACTGCGTTGACGGCGACCGAGTGAATATGCTCAGCCGTGTTGCCGATTCGATTTACTGGGTGAGCCGCTATGTTGAGCGGGCGGAAAATGTCGCCCGGTTCATCGAGGTGAACCTTCAGCTCATGCTGGATGCGCCTTCTGGCGAAGGCCAGCAATGGGAGCCGCTGGTCAACACGACCGGTGACCATGCGGTCTTCACCAAACGTCACGGCGCCGCCACGCAGCAAAACGTCATTCATTTCCTCACCTTTGATTCAGAGAACCCGAACTCAATCCTTTCATGCGTCCGGGCCGCGCGCGAAAATGCCCGCACCATTCGCGAAATCATCTCCTCAGAGATGTGGTTGCAATTGAACAAATTCTATCTGATGGTCACGGCCGCCGCGGAGGATTCAAGTGCCCAGGCCAATCCCCACGAGTTCTTCACGGAGGTCAAGAACGCCAACCACCTCTTCAACGGCGTCGCCGCCGCCACGATGACGCAAGGCGAGCCCTGGCACTTCTTCCAAATGGGCCGGATGCTCGAACGCGCTGACAAGACTTCGCGCATCCTCGACGTGAAATATTTCATTCTGCTGCGCTCGGCGCAGGATGTCGGCACGCCGTTCGATGACATCCAATGGGCAGCGGTCCTGCGGTCCGCCAGCGCCTTCGAGATGTACCGCAAGCGCCACGGGCGCATCTCACCCAGGAGCGTCGTCGAGTTCCTTCTGCTCGACCGCGAATTCCCGCGCGCCATTCACTTCTGCCTCCTGGCGGCGCGCGATTCCCTTCACGCCATTTCAGGCACCCCGGCCGGCACTTTCCGTTACCCGCCCGAAAAGCTGCTGGGCCAACTTTGCTCGGATCTGTCATTTACGAGCGTCGATGAGATCATCAATTCGGGGCTCCACGAGTACCTTGACGACTTGCAGACGAGGATGAACCAGGTCGCCGCCGGAATTTGCGAAACCTTCTTCGCCCTCAAGACGCCCAGGCCGGCCAAGCGCTCGATGCAGCACCAGACACAGTAAATTCCCGTGGCTATCCAAGTCGCACTCTACCACAAGACGCACTACACCTACGACCGGCCGGTCGGGCACGGACCGCATGTCGTGCGGCTGCGGCCCGCGCCGCATTGCCGGACCAGGATTCTGAGCTACTCGCAACGCATCACCGGCGGGGAGCATTTCATCAACTGGCAGCAGGATCCTTTCTCGAACTGGAACGCGCGACTCGTCTTTCCGGACAAGATGAAGGAGTTCTCGGTCGAGATCGAACTGATCGCCGAGATGGCCGTTCACAATCCATTCGACTTCTTTCTCGAAGACAGCGCGGCTTACTTCCCCTTCGCCTACGACCAGCTCCTGAAAAAAGACATCACACCGTTTCTCGAGCCATGTCCCCTGACACCGGCATTTGCGATCTGCTTTGAAGCCGCGAAGCGGGAAATTCTGCACGATAAGAAAACGCCGCTCCGCACCATCGATTTCCTCGTCGCGCTCAACCAACGACTTCAGCGGGACATCAAGTATCTCATCCGGCTTGAACCCGGCGTGCAATCACCCGAGGAGACGCTGACCAAGCTCAGCGGTTCCTGCCGCGACTCGGGCTGGTTGCTGGTCCAGTTGCTGCGCCGATTTGGCTTGGCGGCGCGATTTGTCAGCGGCTACCTCGTCCAACTCATGCCCGACGTGAAGTCGCTCGATGGCCCGAGTGGCGCCGAGGCTGACTTCACCGACCTGCACGCCTGGTGCGAGGTGTATCTGCCTGGCGCCGGCTGGATTGGCCTCGACCCGACCAGCGGCCTGCTGGCGGGCGAGGGACATATCCCGCTTTCCTGCACACCGGAGCCGAGCACCGCCGCACCCGTCAGCGGTGCCATCGACAAATGCAAATCGACATTTCATCACGAGATGAAGGTTGCGCGCGTTTACGAATCGCCGCGCGTTACCAAGCCCTACACCGAGGAGCAATGGTCGGACATTGAAAAGCTCGGCCATGCCATCGACGCCGACCTGAACCAGCAGGATGTCCGCCTCACGATGGGCGGCGAGCCAACGTTTATTTCCATCGACGACCCGGATGGCCCGGAGTGGAACTTCACGGCCATCTCGCCCCGGAAACGCGCCCTCTCCGGTGAACTCATCCGGCGTTTGCGCCGCAGATTCGCGCCTGGCGCCCTGCTCCATTACGGCCAGGGCAAGTGGTATCCGGGCGAACCCCTCCCGCGCTGGGCGCTCGCGGCGTATTGGCGCAAGGACGGTGTGCCCATCTGGAACGACGACTCACTGATCGCGGACGAATCAAAGGACTACGGTTTCGGCGCGAAGGAGAGCCTGGCGCTCGCCCAGCGCATCGCCCGAGTGATCGGCGTCGATCCGAAGCACCTTCTGCCGGCCTATGAAGACGCCTTCTACTACACGTGGAAAGAGCGCCGGCTGCCGTCGAACGTCACTCCGGAGAAATCCAACCTGAAGGACAAGCTTGAGCGCGACCGCATCGCCCGCATTTTTCAGCAGGGCCTTGGTGAAATCGTCGGCTACGCGCTGCCCCTCGCGCGCCCCTCGCATCGCGGCCAGGCCGGCTGGATCTCGGGCCCGTGGTTTCCGCGCGACGACGATACGCTCTGGCTTCTCCCAGGCGATTCCGCCATGGGTCTCCGCCTGCCGCTTGATTCGATTCCGTGGGTCTCTGAAACGGACTACCCGTGGATTTTGCCGCAGGACCCGACGCAGAAACTGCCGGCGTTGCCGAAGGAACTTCCACGGCAACAATTCCTTCAAGGCGCACCCTCACCCCAAAGGAGAGAAGGGAATGTTTCCAGCATTGCGCGTGAGCCTGGCGCGGCGAAATCCCTGACCAGCGAAGAGGAAGGTTCCCTCTCCCAAAGGAAGAGCGCTGAAGAGAGTCTAAACCAGAACTTCGAGAACCCGGCCCGCAGACCTTTGCTTCAGGAATCAGCACCGTGGGTTGTTCGCACCGCGATGTGCATCGAGCCGCGCGACGGTCGCTTGCACGTCTTTATGCCGCCCGTCTCGATGACAGAGGATTACCTTGAGCTTGTGGCCGGCGTCGAAACCGCCGCCAGCGAGCTGGGTCTGCCGGTCATCATCGAAGGTGGGACACCGCCGAAAGACCCGCGCCTGAACAAACTCGCCGTTACACCCGATCCGGGAGTAATTGAAGTCAACCTGCATCCGAGCAAGTCGTGGGACGAACTGGTCGGGCGCACTACTGTGCTCTACGAAGAGGCGCGGCAGACGCGGCTGGGCACGGAAAAGTTCATGCTCGACGGCAGTCACACTGGCACTGGCGGCGGCAACCACATCATCATTGGCGGCGAGACGCCTCATGACTCACCCGTGCTGCGTCGCCCGGACTTGCTCCGCTCGCTGCTGGCCTACTGGCAGAATCACCCGTCGCTGAGCTGGCTCTTCAGTGGCCTCTTCATCGGCCCCACCTCCCAGGCGCCGCGCATCGACGAAGCCCGCAACGATTCGCTCTATGAACTCGAAGTCGCGTTCAAGGAGCTCGACCGACAGCTTGCCAAAGTAGGGCAGGCGTCCCGCCTGCCCAACGAGCGCGGAACCTCGATCAATCATTCTTGCCCTCCCTGGCTGGTGGACCGTCTCTTCCGCCACCTGCTCATCGATGCCAGCGGCAACACCCATCGTGCAGAGTTCAGCATTGATAAGCTTTTTGCGCCTGAGAGCAGCACCGGCCGGCTGGGCCTGGTCGAGATGCGCGCCTTCGAGATGCCGCCGCACGCCCGCATGAGTCTCACCCAACACCTGCTCCTGCGCGGACTCGTGAGCAAGTTCTGGCGCCAACCATACCGGAATGGGCTCGTGCGCTGGGGCACCAGCATCCATGACCGCTGGATGCTCCCGCACTGCTGCGAGACTGATTTCAAAGATGTGATCCAGGACTTGCGCGACGCAGGGTATCCGTTCGAGTTCGACTGGTTTGCGCCGCACTTCGAGTTCCGTTTTCCGCGTATCGGCGACTTTGTTGCTCGCGACGTCAACGTAGAACTCCGCACCGCCCTCGAACCCTGGCATGTGCTCGGTGAAGAGCCGGGTGGCGGTGGCACCGTGCGCTGCGTCGATAGCTCGCTCGAACGCCTTCAGGTCAAGGCTAGCGGCCTTATCGGTGACCGCTTTGCCCTCACGGTGAACGGCCGGCGCATCCCGCTGCACCCCACTGGCACCAAAGGCGAAGGCGTCGCGGGCGTGCGCTACCGCGCCTGGCAACCACCCGAGTGCCTTCAACCGACAATCGGCGTCCACGCGCCGCTTACCTTCGACCTCTACGACACTTGGGCCAGGCGCAGCCTGGGCGGGTGCACATGCCACGTCGCTCATCCGGGCGGTCGCAGCTATGACACCTTCCCCATCAACGCGTACGAAGCCGAGTCGCGTCGTCTCGCGCGATTCTTCGTCCAAGGCGCGACCCACGGCACATTTATTCCGGCAGCGGAAGCGGCAAACCAGGACTTTCCTTTCACGCTCGATTTGAGGATGGCGTGATTGCGCGCGCCTTGGGGATTGAAGTAATCTTGAGCCCCGCCGCATGAGTGCCGAACCTGTCCAGAACACGGGTAGCGACGCGGAGAGTATGCTGCAGCACTACTCCGTCGCCTCCGGTATTTTCGACGAAATGGCGGAGGCCCCCGCCACTCCGCGACCGCATTGGCGCTCGTTTATTGAATCCCTCCAGCAACTGGGCCGGCAGGAGGTCTTGTCCCGCTGGGAAAACGGCCGTCGCATTATCCGCGAGCACGGGGTGACCTATAATGTGTACGGCGACCCTCAGGGGATGGACCGCCCGTGGGGCCTCGATTTCGTGCCATTGCTCATCACGGCACACGAGTGGGCGCGCATTGAAGCCGGGCTGGTTCAGCGCTCGCGCCTGCTCAATCTCATCCTGGCCGACCTCTATGGCGGGTCCCAACGACTGCTCCGTGATGGGTTCCTGCCGCCCGAACTGATCTATGCGAATCCCGGGTTTCTCCGGCCCTGCCGCGGCATCCATGTCCCCTCTGAAGTTTATCTGCACCTGCACGCCTGTGACTTGGGACGTTCTCCGGATGGGCAGTGGTGGGTGTTCTCGGACCGCACCCAGGCTCCGAGCGGGGCTGGGTACGCCTGGGAAAACCGGACTATCGTCTCGCGAATTCTTCCAGACGAAATCCGTGACGCAAGCGTTCAGCGCCTGGGAAGCTTCTTCCGGCATGAACGCGAAATGCTGTTTAACCTGGCCCCGCCCGGACGTAACCACCCCAACGTTGTCCTCCTCACCCCCGGGCCGCACAACGGCACCTATTTCGAGCATGCCTACCTCGCACGGCATCTCGCATTCCCGCTCATCGAAGGCGCTGACCTTACGGTGCGCGACCGCCGGGTCTTTCTGAAAACAATCGAAGGACTCCAGCCGGTCGATGTCATCCTCCGCCGCGTGGACGATTCCTTTTGCGATCCGCTCGAACTTAGGGGCGATTCGTTTCTTGGCGTGTCTGGCCTGGTCGAGGCGACACGCGCCGGCAACGTCACTGTCGCAAACGCGCTGGGTGCCGGTCTCATGGAAAGCCCTGCATTCCTCGCCTTTCTCCCCAGCTTGTGCCGTCATCTTCTTAGCGAGGAACTGCTGCTCCCTTCCATCGCCACATGGTGGTGCGGCCAGGCCGAAGAACTCCGTTATGTCATCGAGCACTTGGATTCACTGATTCTTAAGCCGGCTTTTGGTGTTCAACCTCCGCTGTCGGGCCAGGCCTTAGGACCTCCAAAAAGCCGCCGCAAACTGACGGAAGAGCGGGCCAGGCTTATCCAAAGAATCCAGTCGGCTCCGCGCAATTTTGTGGCGCAGGAACGGGTGAAAGTTTCTCGAGCGCCAGCCTGGGTGGACAACCAGTTGACGGCCCGGTCCGTCGTCGTGCGCGCCTATGTGGCAAACGGGGGTGACGAGATCGCCGTTTTGCCCGGAGGCCTTACCCGGGTTGCTAACGACCCGGATGACTTGGTGGTCTCGATGCAAAGCGGTGGCGGCAGCAAAGACACCTGGATTCTCGCTAACGGAACCACGAGCCGACCTGAGCCGGCGCAGGTCATGGGTGAACCGCGCCTGGCGGATTACGTTTCCCCGGGCGTGCCCAGCCGGGCCGCCGACCACTTGTTCTGGCTCGGTCGTTACACCGAGCGTTTGGAACAACTGTTGCGGGTGCTCCGTTGTGTGTTAGGGCGGGTTTCGGGCGAACCCGGGGCGGAAGATTTGCTGGAGTGTCGCGGACTCGCGGAATTGGCCGCGCAACTCAGTGTCTTCCCGCCCCCGCTCTGCGCTGATCCCTCCCGCAGCGAATTGTCCCAGCGAATGTTGCACGTGCTTTACCACCCCGACGAACCCGGGGGCGTGCGCGAGCTCCTGAAGCATGTCCGCTTCACCGCCTCGGCCGTGCGAGATCGCTTTTCCGGTGATACCTGGCGCATTCTGGGTCGCATCGAGGTGGATGCCCGCTCGCGGCCTGGCCGCCTCCCGCTCGCCCGCGCGACGGCGCTGATTCATAATCTGGTGCTCGATCTCGCCGCCTTCAGCGGCATGGAAATGGAAAACATGACGCGCGGTCATGGCTGGCGGTTCCTCGATTTTGGACGGCGTCTCGAAAGAGGTCTCAGCGTGCTCAAACTCTTGCGCGCCGCCGCCAGCGTCGAACTGCCACCTGCCGCAGTGCTCGAACCCGTGCTTGAAATTGCAGATAGCGTGATGACTTACCGCCGTCAGTATTTCACCGCGCCTTGCCTGGCAGGTGTCCTCGACCTGCTGCTGCGGGATGAGTCCAACCCCCGTTCGGTCCTCTTCCAAATCAATGTCCTGGGCGAGCACGTCGCCGCGCTGATCGCCGATTCCAAAACCGCCAGCCCCTCGCTCGACCGTGAGCGGATCCAATCGCTCGCCACATCGCTCCGTTCCCGCATTCGTGACGAGGCGGCAGTTCGAGACGCCGAGGGGGCATCACCGCCGCTCCTGGACTCGCTGAGCACCTGGGCCAGGAACCTCTCCGAATTGTCCGACCAGGTGACCAATCGTTTCTTCAGCCACAGTCTTCCGCGCATGAGCTAAAGATGAGAAAGCTCCTCTACGATATCACGCACATCACCACGTATGATTACCTGGGAGACGTATCCGTTTCTCATCACCTGTTAAGGCTTACTCCGCGCCATTACAGCAAGCAGGATTGTCTTGCCCACGAGTTGGCGATCGTGCCGGAGCCCGAGACGGTGCGTGCGCATCGGGACTATTTTGGGAACCCCACGCATTGCATCGGAGTCGAGACCCCCCATCGACAGCTCCTCATCAAGTCTCGCAGCCGCGTCGCCGTCAGCCCCGCGTTCATACCGGAACCGCGCGAGACACCGTCCTGGGAAACCGTGCGCGCGCGGTGTCGTGACGATCACTCCGGCCAGACTTTGGAAGCTCATGAGTTCGCCTACCCATCGCCGCTCGTGCCGTATGCCGATGAATTTGCCGACTACGCCAAAGCTTCGTTCACTCCGGCGCGCCCGGTCCTCGACGCCGTGACGGACCTCACGCGGCGCATTCACGAGGATTTCACGTTCGATCCTGCCGCCACCACGGTCACGACCCCGGTAGCGGAGGTATTTGCGCAACGCCGCGGGGTTTGCCAGGACTTCGCCCATTTTCAGCTCGCCTGTTTGCGCTCGCAAGGGCTGCCGGCGCGCTATGTGAGCGGTTACCTCGAAACCGACCCTCCTCCCGGTCAGCCAAAGCTTCGCGGTACGGACGCTTCCCACGCCTGGGTCAGTTTCTTCTGCCCCAGCATCGGCTGGCTCGATGTGGACGCAACGAATAACTGCCTCCCTTCCCTGCGCCACATCACCATCGGCTGGGGTCGCGACTACAGCGATGTGTGTCCCGTCCGCGGGGTGCTGGTCGGCGGACAAAACCAGACGCTTCGCGTTTCGGTGGATGTCAACGCCCTCGGTCCCTGGGAAAGTGACACCGACAATTCAGTGCCGGCGGCTTGAGATATTGGCCCGACAGACGGACGAGCGCAGTCGGCTAAGGCAGGGTTGGGGTTGCATCAGTTGGCACTGGGCCGGCCAGGGAAAAAAACCTGAAAATAGGCTTGCCCTGCCCACTAAGAAGCATAAATTCGTCTGGAGATGAACGGGTGATAGAAAAGTCAAAAAGCATCTCCGCTCAGTTCCTGAAGTAACATCAAACAAAAAACAACATAAATACCCATGAAAATGAGAATCAAATCACACTCGTGCGTTGCCTTGGCAGCGCTTATGATATTCCAGCTTAACCCGAAGCAGTTGTTCGCGGCTGCTCTGCCGGCCAGTTACGCGATGCCAGCCGGCACGGTCAACACCAACCAACCCGGCTTTACGGTTCGGCCCTATCAGACCGATACAGTCGGCGGTGGCACGATTGCGTGGAACCAAGGTCAACAGGCCGGGCAGTATGGCCCCAACGTCGCCGATTTGTCCGGCGCAAATACCAACGGGTACTACACTGTCAGTACCGTCGTGAACTGGAGCAGTTCAGGTGTCGCAGTGAACGGATTTCCACCAGGCGATCTCGATCCCGGCATCCCGGGCACCGGCGTCACCCCTACTGAAAATTTCTCCGAGCAAGTTTTGACGTATATCGAATTCCCCACTGCCGGCACTTACATTCTCGGCGTAAATAGTGATGATGGTTTTGGGGTGACGGCGTCCATGCTTAATCCGAAAGACATCTCCAGTGCCATCGCCTTGGGCGAATTAAACGGAAACCGGGGCTCCGCCGATACGTTGTTTTCGGTGGATGTGGCTCAGCCCGGAATTTACCCCTTCCAGCTTCTTTATTGGAATACCGGGGACGGCAATAACGTCGCATGGTTTAGTATGGTTACCAACAGTTCGAGCACCAACCTTATATTGATTAATGACATTTCAACGCCAGGCGCTTTGAAAGCCTACGCGACGGCCACGATTGCTCCTCCCTATACATCTGCCTTCGGTTTCAATCCCGCTGGTTTCAGCTTTGTCATTCAGGATGATATCTCGGCTCTGGTGCCAGGTTCCTTGCATGTGCAGTTGAACGGAGCGAATGTCACGGTGGCGATAAATAAGGTTGGTTCGGCCAGCACGATCACCTATTCATCTCCCGTGCTCCTCGCACCCGGAAGCAGCAATGTGGTTTCGGTCCAGTTTGCCGATAATGCCGTGCCGGCTCATAACCTTTCAGCCACCTTCTCTTTCGTCGTGCCGCCTTACACAGCACTGCCGCCGGGCGCAGCGATCCCATCCTCTGCGGTGGATACCACCCAACGCGGCTTGTCCACCCGGGTGAGTCAAATTGATTCCGCCAGCTATGGAACGTTCGCTGCGAACATTGCTCACGCCGAAGCGCAACTGGCTGGCGTGCTGATCGATCCGGCTTCCGGCACCCCATATCCGAACACAGCCACTCCCGGGCCTCAGCCCAACGGCAGTTATGTGGTTACGAACATCAATTTTTCGTATGATATCAGCGCCGAGCAAGGCGCGTTCAACACCGCAAACGGATATCCGGATGCGGCGTTCCCGGGCTTAACCGGCGCGGACAATGCCAACATGGCTGGGGAGGTCGTTGCGTACCTGGATCTTCAACCTGGCTATTACACCTTTGCGGTTAATTCCACCGATGGATTTCGCGTGACCGCAGGGACCAACCCTTATGACGCTTTCGGGATCGCCCTGGGTCTGTTCGACTACCGGGGCAGCACCATGGAAACCCGGTTCGGCGTGTCCGTCCAGACTGCGGGCATATACCCCATCCGGTTGGTGTGGTTCCGCGTTGCGGGAAATGGCAACGCCAACTTGGAGTTTTACACGATTGACACGCAGGGTACCAAACTGCTCGTGAATGACGCTTCCAAAGCAAACGCAGTCAAGGCGTACTGGAAGCGAACGGCGGGGTATGCGAGCTTCGTTAAGTATGCGGGATCAAGTTCCTTTGTTTCACTCTTTTCAGACAGTGCCGATGTTGGTTTTACCAATGCGACCGTCCTGATTAGTGACGGATCCTCCAACCAGGTCACCGCTTCCTCAGTTGTCTGGACCGTGGACGGAGCCGTAGTCGCGACCAATGGCACCTCGGCCAGCGGATTGACCCGGCTCACCTACAATCCGAAGGGCCTGCAGCTTCCCCGGACAGTTCACACGGCTACACTCGCCTGGACTGATGCGGGTGTCGGCGGAACCCGCCACACCAATGCCTGGAACTTTCATCTGCTGCGCAATTATATCCTGCCGGCTGCGCTGTATTTCGAGGATTTTGAATCGACCGCGGCGGGCCCGGAACCGACCGTGCCGACGGGCTGGACCCAAGTCAACTTCACTGGTGTTCAGAACCCTGGCAACGACCCGAACGACCTGAACTCAGATTTCTACCTGGGTTGGGTGGTGGTGGATAAGTCGTGGTCTATCTCCAAGGATTTCGGGGTTAGCGCTTATGTCCCCCAAGTCCTCAACGACATCGCTTTCGATGAGGCCACCAATCCGCTCCTGGTCAATCACTATATCCGCGCGGAGACGGACAGCCGCCAAAATGGCCCTCCCGGACAAATCCAATATCTATACACAAAGCCCTACGACCTCACCGGGAAGCCGGGGATTGTCATTGCATTCGATAGCTCATACGAACAGAACCAGGACAACATCAATGCTCTGGAGTACTCGGTGGATGGAACTAACTACTCCCCGGTTTTCTATTGGCTCCAGGGAAACGGCTCCGACCCGGACATTTTCCGCGACGGGCTGGGCAACATCGATGTCACGAAAACCATGATGACCTCCTATACCGATGTCGCCAGGTACACGGACCCAAACAGCGGACTTCTCGTCGGTGGCTATTACGGGTTCTTTATCAAAGCCCCGATCACGCAGGCGCTCGCCCCTTACATCGAGGGCCGCTATAACGACGATGGTACCGAATCCAAGCGGATCGAGTTGTATCGGGTGCCGCTGGCGGACAACCAGAAGAGCGTGGTATTCCGGTTTGTCCAGGCCGGCACCTCCAGTTGGTATTGGGCATTCGACAATTGGGGCGTTTACAGCATCCCCTCCCTGGCGAATCCGCCCGGAAGACTGAGCGTGAGCCGCACCGCAAATGGCCAGATCACACTTTCCTGGACTGGCGGGGGAACACTGGACTCGGCTCCGGATACCTCGGGGACATGGACGCCTGTGCCTAATGCGTCCAATCCGATGACAATAACCCCGTCCGGGAACCGGACGTTCTATCGTTTGAAGCAATAATCGCAGACTGATCACTAGCTACGTTAGACTGGCGTATTGGGGTGAATCAGTCACAATGCCGGACTCGGTCATAGATGGGATCGAGTTCGGCTTTTTGTTTTCCCACGGCCCATTGCAGGTGATGGTGTTGAATGCTAACGGATTGCACAAAGGTCGGCCGATAGCCAGGGGTCAAACCGGAGGTTCATCCGCCCTCGCGTGGGATTTACGCCATGAAGCCCGTCGCCCTGCGTGACAAAGACCTGGCCGTGTTGCAGGCGGCTTGTCAGAGGTTCCCCGCCGTGCGCGAGGTGCGGGTCTTCGGCTCCCGTGCCAGAGGCACCGCGCGCCGCGCTTCCGACCTCGACCTGGCCATCTCAGTGCCCGACGCCACCGTCACTGAATGGTTCGACCTGTGCGACGCCCTGGAAAATGCCCCCCTCATTTACGAACTCGACATCGTTCGCTCCGAACGCATCACCAATGAGCGGCTCAAGGACAAAATCGTCCGTGATGGTGTGACCGTCTATCCGGCAACCAGTGACAAGACGTGCTGGTGACACGAGGGTGACGACATGCAAGTATGTGCGCTTGGAAAAAGAAAAGCCCGCGCCGCAGTCGCGATTGTTTGCGGAGCGCGGACATTTTTGTCCGCATCCGTGGGCGCGCCGGCGTGGGAAGCTTGTCCTCTCGGGCGTGTTGGTGTCGTCGCTCGTCCCCCCA
>JBAXTC010000930.1:0-2796 GCA_037130375.1 Verrucomicrobiota bacterium
AAGTCAGCATACACGACGGGTCAACGTCTCCATTGCCTTTCGGCATTCACCGTGTTCCTGACTTGAATATGTCCGAGATGTATGTGCGTAATCTGGCAAAGTCTCCATTGCCTTTCGGCATTCACCGTGTTCCTGACTCAACTGCTTTCCAAAATAGAGATGAGGTCACGCGGCTGTCTCCATTGCCTTTCGGCATTCACCGTGTTCCTGACAGATATGTATAAGCAGTGTAGTGTTGAAGGGTTTTCTGGTCTCCATTGCCTTTCGGCATTCACCGTGTTCCTGACCTGGGGGAGGATGGGTAACCAAAGGGAAAGGCACATGTCTCCATTGCCTTTCGGCATTCACCGTGTTCCTGACAGGCTTGTTCGATCCTACCAAAGTCGGTATCTTTAGTGTCTCCATTGCCTTTCGGCATTCACCGTGTTCCTGACCTGCTCGAGCAGCTTTCGGTGGCCATGAGGCAAATCATGTCTCCATTGCCTTTCGGCATTCACCGTGTTCCTGACTTGCCCTGGCCTAAAAAAAGGGTATGAACAGAGCCGGGTCTCCATTGCCTTTCGGCATTCACCGTGTTCCTGACTCCGGCTTCCAAACAACTTGACTGGCTTGGGTTGCCGGGCTGTCCAGGTCGCGACCGTCCCGATGAGCCAATTTGGCTCGCGGTGGTCGCTGCCTGTTCATGGGGTGCAAATTACACAAGGCACTGAGATATGGCAAGATAAAGTTCAGATAAAGTTCAGGTCGGGACCCCCTTGGTTTTCGTGCTGGGTTGGTCCCGACCTGGAGCCATGAGAATTGGGGATTGGGTGGTGGCGGCTCATACGAGGTAACAGAGTGCTCTTTCGGAACAGACCATCCTGCCGGCGCTACGGGTTTCTTTGGCGCACCGGGCATCCAGTCTATAGGCGACGATCCGGTCCTCCTCCGCGTCAATCTTGCTTAGCAGCCGCTGCCACAGCATGGCGAACTCCGCCTCGTCGAGCCGGCATTCAAAGAAGCTGTATTGCACCCGCACCCCGAAAGTTTCGCAGATGCGGGCCACTTTGGCCAGGCGCTTTGGATTGGAAATGTCGTAGGCGACGAGCGTCAGCATTTCTCTTTCCCCCGGCGGGGCTTTGCCATAGGGCGTCCGGGGAAAAGCTTCGAGCCACCAGTTCTGGTTGTGGTTTTCAGTCATCGTTTTTTGAATTTGCATGGTTTTTGGGTGCCGTGTTCATCGCCAAACCGCAGTTAATTCACCCGGAACGGCTCAAACTTATCGGGTTGCTCCAAAGCGCTCTTGTACATTACCGCCTGCTGCTCCAACTGCTGGCGCAAAGTGGTGCGGTGCTCGACACACTCCGCGAGAAACTCGCGCTCCATGCGGCGCTCGTATTGGAGGATGAACTTCTTGCGCCCGTCATCGCTGAGATAGACGCCTCCGTTTCTGGCCTCGAAGTGGTCCGCGTTGAGGATTTGGTGGCTGAAGAGGTCCAGCGCCAGCGCCTCCACGAGAACCGGCCGGAACGGCTCCATGAGGTCCAGCGCCAGGGACCAGCGCCCGTTCTCCGTCGTGTGCAGCATTCCCAACGCGGGATCCAGCCCGTGCGCGTGAATGGAAGCGACGGCTTCCGCATAAAGAAGCGTGGCACCGAACGACATGCAGGCGTTGACCTGATTGAGCGGCGGCCGGCTCGAACGGCGCTCGAAAGGGAACTCTTCCGGCAGAAACGACGCCCACGCCTGGAAATACCGTGCCGTGGACGCCCCTTCGTAGCCGCGCAATTCATCCATGCTCTGGCTGGTCTTGACCGAAGCGGAAATCGCGTCGAGCCAATCAAGGGCAGCTTTGATGGTTGAACTTTGATTCTCGATTGGGGGTTGGGCCGGAGTGGCCTCGGTGGGCGGTTCGGCATCGCGGGCGGGGCTGACTTCGGTCTCGGGCCTGGCGGCCGAGATGCCGTCAGAAGCGGCAGTCTGGGACACCGGCTCTTCGTCGGAACGGGACGCGCTGAGGCGCTGGAGGACGCGGCGTTGGTTGTAGAGTTTGGCGGTGATGATGCGGCCGGCCATCTGGAGTCCGAACGGGGCCTCGAGGGTGCGCTGGTACTGGCGCAGCCGCGCCTGGCCGTGGGCGTTTTGAGCGGGGAGAAAGCCGCCCAGGAACCGGCCGCTGGCCCCAAGGATGCTCACGGGAATGCTGGCGCGCAGCAGGGCACCCAGTGCTTGAGAAGTGATTTGCACGGACTGGGCGATGATGAGGCGGTCAAGGTCGCGAATGGGAATCTCGCGCAAGACCTCGTCGCGCCCGGTCGCTTCGTTGCGTCCAAAGACCTCCAGGCGCTCGTTCTTGAGGGAAATCCGGCAACCGTGCTGGTTAATGGCGGCGGTGGGCATGGGAAGTGTGGGATGTCCAGTGCAGTCAAAAGTTGTGCCAGCCCGAGTCGCTGCACTTGCGGCAAGTGACTGTGAAGTTGCTGAAACCTATCATGCTCATAGTTCCTCCTATCTGCATTTGCCGAACACCTTCAAAGCAAACCAACCCACCGCGCCGACCGCCAGAAACGGCATCATCGCACCGATGATCTGGCAGGCGATATAGAGCAGCAGAATGCCCCCGCCAACCTTGAACAGGAGTTTCCAGAGCCAATCATTGTCCGATATGGACGGAGGGGGGTCGCGATGGACTCGGACCCACTCATTATTGCCGGCGCGGATATGACGGATGTTTCTTTTCATGCGAGCAAAGTAGCCGGTGTCCGCCTCAGCGTGGGGAACAGGAACGTCCGCCGACGTGGGGCAGTCTCCGAGTTA
>JBAXTC010000931.1:0-2794 GCA_037130375.1 Verrucomicrobiota bacterium
GACGGCAGTCGGCGCTAACACTCCGATAATCGAGGAAAAGTGCGCCGACTGCCGGCAGCGGCTACAAATTTGTGGGTTCTTGAATCCGCCCTGCAACGGCCCTGGCGGCCCGATGGGAAGACGCGGAGATACGGAGAAATTAAGATGAATATTTTGTCACCAACCCCGACACCCTCCCCGACCTCGCCGCCGTCCAGGAGCGACCTCACCGTCCTGATCGGCCCCACCCGCCCGGACAAAATCGAATTGGAAAAAGGATTGATCCGCTGGGCGGTCAGCAGTCATTGGCTCGACGACACCCACACCGCCCCGGCCTATGCCGGCCAGTTGCCGACCACTTGGAAGCTCGGCAACCGCCCCAACCTCGCGCAAATGCACGCGGCAGCGGCGAAGGACATTTCCGACGGAATTGTCAGCGCCCGCCTGCTTGACGAAATCCCGAAGGTAAAGCAGCAGCTTACAGGTAGCGCATCCGCCCTCGGGGTCCGAGTCCACACGCTCCCGCCCGGACCAAAAGACATCGAAGACGACGGTGGTTTCCACTACGCCGTGCTCGGACCCAGCGCCGCCTCGGAATCAGGCAAGCCCAGCACCGAAGCCAAACGCTACCTTGATGAGAAGATCAACTCGGGAAATCCCCGCGTCTTTCGCAACGCCGTCATTCTCCTGACCCCGTCCAAGGATGGACTTGAACTCGCCTATAACCGCATCCGCGAGTATCTCGCTTGGGAACAGGTCCGGCTCGACCTTGATGAGCAACTGAAACAGAAGAAGGGAACCATTGACGTTGCTCGCCTTCAAACCCTGCAAATCAATATCGAGAAATCCAGGAGCAAAATCGCCGACGCCATCAAACAGGCATGGTGCATCGTTTGCACCGTCTCCGACACCAACGAAAACCAGGCTTTCAAAATCACCGTCCAAGACGAATCGCACTTCCTCACCATCAAGAACGACGACCGCTCGCGCGTGAAAGACACGCCGGTCAGCGCCGAGGCCCTCCAGCCCGGCGGCCCATACAACCTTTGGCACCAGGGCGAGACCAGCCGCCGGGTGAAAGACCTGGCCGGCGCATTCGCCCAAATGCCGCACCTGCCCAAGATGCTCAAGGCCGAAGCCATCGTCACAACCCTCGTCGAAGGCTGCATCGACGGTGCCTTCGTTCTTCGGCTGCCCCGCCCCAACAAGACCTTCCGCACCTGGTGGCGATCAAAGCCCGATGACGCGGCCCTCGCGGATGCCGCGCTCGAATTGGTCCTGCCGGACGCCGCCGAGCTAAGCGACATCCCCGCCGGCCTGCTCGCCCCCGGCGCGCTCCCGTCACTCTGGACCGGCGACGAAATCTCCGCCAAGACCGCCGCCGACTTTTTCAACGGCTCGAAAATCGTGCAAGTGGACAAAGGCGGCTACCTGGCCCCGATGCAAATCCCCAAGGCCACCGGCGAAGTCGTCTTCGCCGCCATCGCCCAAGCCGTCCAGGCCGGCCAGCTTTGGCTGCTCGCCCCGCCCGCTACCCTTCTTGCCGAGCCGATACCGCCCGGCATCCTGAGCGACACCGCCCGCTTGCGCCCCCCGCCGCCAGACGTTCTGCCCGCCGACATTTTACCGGAGAACCTGCCCAACGCGTGGGAGGCCGGAAACACCACCGCCCTTTCAATCGCCACCGCCCTCTCCCAAAAACAGACCACAGCCCTGCCCTGGAAAACCATCCGCTACGTGATCCATGCGGCCCTGACCGCCCGCTTCCTCGAACACGCCCCCGGCTCCGGCCCTTGGCCATGCGAGTACCCAGCGGCCCAAGCCGTGAAGCTGAGGCCCCCAGCGGCCCTGCCTGACAAGGACAAGGAAAAGAAACTCTACGACCAACCCAGTAAACTACTTGTTGGCACCGCCACCCTGGAGCCGTCCCAGTTGCAGGACCTCGCCGAGATCGTTCCGGCCCTCCTGGACATCAAAGCCAAGACCGGCGTCCCCATCACCATCCACATCCGCATAGAGGCCGGCGACGGCAAAGACCGCCCCACCCCAAAAATCGCCGACCAGCTCAACGAAACCCTGACCAAATTCAAGAAAGACCTCAAACTATCCTGACCCTGCGCTCCGCTCCAAGTACGACCCGATTAGGCGTTGACGGGAGTGCCGCCATTAAATTACAACCGTTTTTCAATTGTTGACGAGGCGGCCAACGCCGTGTTGCTTCGGCAAGAGTGTGTGACCGCTCTGACGTTGGGCTGGTAGGCTCTGCCACATCAAAGAAGAGCCACAACCTGTTGACCGAGGTTGACGGTGCCAAAACCCAAGCCCCCAAGCCCCCAAGCCCAAAGCCAAAGGGCACGGGCGCAAAGCCGCCCAGGATTATCCGGGAGCCCTGAAAAAGCCGCCCGCCGAGAAGTTTTGCCGCTACGCACGCTCACCGCAGCAACACCTTTCTTCCGAATGCTCAGTCACGTCAACCTGAGTCGGTTGGGCCGGAAGGTGGTCCTCAACGACTGCGACTGCTTTTCCCTGGATCCGCACTCGGCAGCATATCAACGACTGGGACAACCTCCCCAAACAGATCAGATCACCGCCACCGTCCCCGCGCCGTAGGTCAGACCTCCCGCCTGGCCATGATTCTCCGCCGACGACCGGAACCCGCCTCTGCTCTCGCTTGTTCGCAGGGATCTACCGGCTTCATAACCACTTATCACTGCGCCCATCAACCAGACTTTACCACGCGCAGCCCGGATTAGATACAGAGCACCTCCGTTGCACCTCCGTTACACCTCCGTTACACCTCCGTTACACCTCCGTT
>JBAXTC010000932.1:0-2770 GCA_037130375.1 Verrucomicrobiota bacterium
TCGGAGTGTTAGCGCCGACTGCCGTCGGCGGCTACGATTTCTTGAAACCACCCTGAATCACAGCCCTGTTGCCAAAACGCTGCTTCCCACCGCAGCCGTATTCAGGCAGGATACGCGCTCGTGCGAGAATCCTCATGGTATCACGGTGTCACGCGTTACCAATGGCTCGTTCTGTTCGTCGCGTGGCTCGGTTGGGTGTTCGACTCAATGGACGCCACGATTTACGCGCTCGTCCTCCATCCGGCGCTGCACGATCTGTTACGAGCCCAAACCGGCGTCGGTGTCTCGCAGGAAGCCATCGGTTGGTATGGCGGCATCATCCTCTCGATTTTTCTTATCGGCTGGGCCATCGGCGGCGTGGTATTCGGGGTATTGGCTGACCGATTCGGGCGCACCAAGACGCTCGTCTTCACCATTCTGGTTTACGCGGTATTCACCGGATTGGCGGCACTGTCGTCTAACTGGTGGCAACTCGCCATTTACCGATTTCTGACGGCGCTGGGCATCGGGGGCGAATGGGCGGCGGGGGCGGCGCTGGTCGCGGAGGTGTGGCCGGAATCCAAGCGGGCCAAGGCGGCGGGGATTCTGCAATCGGCCTGGGCCGCAGGATTTCTGCTCGCTGCCGTGGTCAATCTGCTGATGCGCGAGCAGGGCTGGCGTTCCATCTTCGTTGTAGGCATTGCTCCTGCGGTGGTTGCGCTATTCGTGCGGCTATGGGTCAAAGAGCCCGAGCGGTGGCTCAAGACGCGGGAACTGGAGCAACGATCGGGAAGCCCGCGCCAGCAAAAGCTGCCGCAGCTTTTCCAGCCCAAGCTGCTCCGCTCAACGTTGACCGGTTCCGGGTTGGCGTTCGTCGCGGTGTTCGGGTTGTGGGGCGCCACCAACTGGACTCCGACGCTGGTCCGCTCGCTCCCGGGACTGCAAGGATTGGACGCAGTAGCGCTCACCAGCCATGTCAGCTACGCGACGATAATGCTCAATGTCGGCGCCTTGGTCGGCTATCTCAGCTTTGGCCCATTAGCCGAGCGATTTGGGCGACGCGCCGCCTTTGCGCTGATGTGTGTCGGCAGTCTGGTGATGGTGCCAGTCACGTTTCTAACGCCGCACTCGTATGCGCAGGTGATGCTATTGCTGCCGCTGCTCGGTTTCTTCAACAATGGCATCTTCAGCGGTTTCCCGATTTACCTGCCCGAGTTGTACCCGACGCGAATCCGGGCGACGGGCGCGGGCTTTTGCTTCAATGTTGGCCGGGTGCTCGCTTCGGCGGGACCATTCCTCACCGGTTTCTTCGTCGCGGCGCTGGGCAGTTTTGGCCGGGCCGCCAGCGCCATCGCGTTGATTTACATTGTGGGATTGCTGATTCTGCCCTTCGCGCCGGAGACAAAAGGCAAACCACTGCCGGAATAAAGCTGCACCTGAACCGAGGCTTGTGATGTCAAATGACTCCAGCACTCGGATCTTCTCCTGCGCCACTCTGACATCACTTCATCGGCGCGAACACGGCGCACACCGGGGAGGCAACCTCCACCGTCTGGCCGGCAGGGCTGAGGCGGCCGGTTTTGGAATCAAGACGGAAGACGACGATGTTGTCCGAGTCTTGGTTCTCCGCGAGCAGCCACTGGCCGGTCGGGTCGATCGCAAAGTGCCTGGGGGTTTTGCCTTGAGTGGACTGGTAGTCAACGCAGGTGAGTTTCCCGCTGCTGGCGTCAACGGCAAAGACCGCGATGCTGTCATGCCCCCGATTTGAGCCGTAAACAAACTTACCCGAGGGATGCACTTGCACTTCGGCGCAGGACTTGGCACCGGTGAAATCCGCCGGCAGCGTGGAAACGGTTTGCAACTCCTTCAAGCTGCCGCGCTTTGCATCGTATGCGAAGGCGGTCATCGTCGCACCCATTTCACTGATCATATAGACAAACCGGTCGTCGGGACTGAAAGTGAGATGGCGCGGTCCCGAGCCAGGTTTGACGGAAGCAAACGGGGGGTCGTTGGGCGCAAGGAAGCCTCTGGCCGGATCAACGCGGTAAACCAGCACTTGGTCCAAACCAAGGTCACAGGCAAGCGCAAAACGGTTGGCGGGATCCACGGTGATAAAATGGGCGTGCGGGCCAGCCTGGCGCTGCGGGTCTGCGCTGGAGCCCTGATGCTGAATGGCCGCGCTCGGTTCCGCCAGTTTGCCATCCGCCTGAATCGGGAGCGCCGCGACGCTGCCGCTGCCGTAGTTGGCCACCAGGACGCATTTCCCCGTCTTATCCAGCGAAAGATGACACGGCCCGGCGCCGCCGGAGGATTGCTGGTTGAGCAACGTGAGCAAGCCGGTCTTTTCATCGATGCGGAAAGCGTTTACGGCCCCCACCTGCTTGCCGCCCAGGTTAGTCGTTTCCCCGACCGCATACAAATGGCGGCCGTCCGGGTGCATGGCCAGGAAACTTGGGCTTGGCGTGCTGGCGGCCAACTCGGGAGCGCCTAACCTGCCCGTGGCGGGGTCGAACGGCGAAACGTAAATGCCTTTGCTTTTGGCGCCGGTGTACGTGCCGATGTACACCCGCATTGGGCCGTTAGTGGAGGCGGCTTTCGCAGACATGGCGGGATGGTAAACCAATCCCCCGGCAAGCACAGGCCAAAGGAAGCAAACCGGTCGCGGTAGTTTCATGCGGATAGAGAACACGAACCCCGCCGCTTTTCAACCCCAAAAGCGGCCGCGAACCCGGACCCCAGGGCGGATTCAAGAACCTGCAAAATCGTAGCCGCCGACGGGAGTCGGCGCACT
>JBAXTC010000933.1:0-2767 GCA_037130375.1 Verrucomicrobiota bacterium
GCCCAGACCCGCACTTCCATCACATCCGCGCGATCATAGTTCGTGTTGCCCGTCGTGTTGGTGGACCCCACGATGAACGGTCCCGGCAAGGTCTCGAGGACTGCCGTCAGTGAGGCGACATTGCCGCCGTCAAAGTACAGGATGAGATTCAATCCGTCATAAGTCATCGCGTAGTGATGCCATTGGCCGGGACTGCACGATAGCACGGTGTTTGTGGCCGCGCCGTTGACGTCCATGGCCACCACGACGTTGCTGTCGGTAATCGAGACGGGACGGAGGGCAAAACCGCCCAGCGCGTTGGTGGCGCCCATCGAGAAAAGGGGCAGCCCATCGCCGGCATGGAGATTGGCCCATAATTCCACCGTGCGCGGCTGGCGGCCGAGGACCGTGGGTCCGGTTCCGCAATTGACCGAGGTCAATTCGCTCAGCGCCAACGCCGATTGCACCACCACCGGCTGCACTTTTGTGGCGACATCCCACGGGACCGGCATCAAGTCATACACCAGTGCGTTGTCATGCGCCACCGACTGCACGACCTGGAACCAGACATTTTCGTCCTGGGAAGTGTATTTCAGCAGGACATAGCCGTTGGTTTGCACCGTCAAGACGCCACTGTTGAGGGCGAAGTTGTCGATCGGCGTTTCCATGGGCATGATTTCCGGGTTGAGGGCCGTGGGAATGAGGGTCGGCGCGCTGTTGGTCGGCCCCGGCGCGTAGGTCATCACCTGGCAATCCACCGGCCAGCCGGCCTCGTACCAATCCTTCTCGACCGGCCACTGAATGCCGGCCACGCCGGTATTCATCCAGTAAACCTCGGCATCCCACGGGTCGTTCAGAGTCTCATAAACAGAGTAGAGCCAGCCTTCCATCTTGCTCTTGCCGCTGGAGGAGGAGTGGAGATAGAGGGTGGCTGTGGTGTCGTTCGCCCCGCTGGTGATCTGGGCTTGCAGGCTGCCGATGCCGTAGTAGGTGTCTTGCGGCAGCAACCGTTGGCCGATGGCGACATTCTGATAGACGATGTCCGGCGCCAGCACCTGCACCACCTCCCAGCCGATCTGGTTGGCAAAGGTCCCCGAGTCGAACAACTCGAGCACAAACAGCCCGTTGCAGCCCTGCGCGCGCAGACTCTTGCTGCCATTGCTATCGTCAATCCAGACCGTCGCCGAGTAATCGGTCACGGTATTGGTCCCGCCGCCCGTGACATTATTGGTCGTCACCACCGGCGGAAGCACATCGGCGTTGTAGTGGATGCGGGCGAATTTGCCGTCCAGCGACACGGCGGGTGAATAATAAGGCGCCTCGGTCCAGAAAAGCTTTTCGGGGCGGCGGGTGGCTACGCCAGACACATCGTAGGTCACCGTGCTGGAGGAGCCGTCCGCCATCCCCCATTGCAGAACGACACTGCCGTGCGAGGCGGCAATCACCTGCCCGGTGGACAGCACAAAGAATGCGGCATTGGCGGGGAAGATGGCAACCGGGCCCTGGTTCGGGATCGCGCCGGCGGGCGGCGCCAGCACGTCGCCAATCGCCGCATCTGGCACCACCTCGGCGAACGGCTCGCCTACGCTCATACGGTTAAGCTGGCAGGTGCCGTCCGTAGGGAGGCTCGGCGTAAAGCCGCCGGGCAAGCCATAAGGCCCCGAATGGCCATTGTAGCACACCGTGGTGTTCACAACGGCGTTGGTCAGATCGCCGGTGAGGCCATTGGTGTCGTACCACGGGTTGACATAGTCCGCGTCGCAATCGTACGCCGCCCGGGCGGTCGGGGTGCCGCAGCACAGCGCCAGAATCAATGCTCCACGCCACCGCCACGACCCACTTGTTTTTGTCCGCATTTCAAGGTCCATAGTCGCTCCTGTTTCTTATTGTCATCACGCTTGGTTCATCCGTCGGGCGGCCGACCACCCTGGCTGGCCGCCCATTCACGGGGCCGCCCCAAAAGGCAGGAATTGATAGGTCACAGCTACGGCGCCCTGCTGCCCCCCTTGTGTGGTTATCGTGATGGACTGCCCAGCTTTCACCGGAATAAACCTGACCGCCTGGACGCCCGCGACTTTGGCCGGCGTCATGCTAATGGCAGTTAGGGTGATTTGGGTTTGGCTTCCATATTGAACGCTAATAGTATAATAACCACCTTGAGAGGGGGGAACCGTTAAGGCGAACAGCCCGTCTTGCGGTGCCGTAAACCCAGCGGGGAGAGTTGTGGTGCTGTTGTAAGCGGTGCTTCCGCTGGGGGCGGCCGCCGGCTGAAGCATGCGGACAGGACCGCCAAAATAGATCGTTCCACCTATCGAACTCAGGGAGTCGATGGCTAATTCCGAAACCTCCACGACCCCATAAAAATCCATGGGTGCGTTGGCCCAGAGCCCGTTAGGCCGGGCCTCGAACAAACCGTTTAATGGCAACACCAAGAGCGGGGCAAAACTGTCCAAGCTCATGGCATAGACCGAGTTCGGCGGCCACCTATTTCCTGATTGAAGCAGGAGGTTGGTCGCATTGATCAAATTGTGGGCATCCTCGGACCAATGCGCCGTCACACTGTACGGGACGCTTAGAAACGGTCGGATAGGCGTGATTTCCAGGGGGGAATGGACCGGACCGGAGGGCGCTTGCGTCACCGTGATACCCAGATAGACCG
Source organism: Verrucomicrobiota bacterium (assembly GCA_037130375.1). Classification (GTDB taxonomy): domain Bacteria; phylum Verrucomicrobiota; class Verrucomicrobiia; order Limisphaerales; family UBA8199; genus JAPLUA01. The sequence continues at coordinate 2,639 of JBAXTC010000933.1, forward strand.
GCCCGCCGGCAAAGGCGGCCAGCAGGTCACTCGACTGCGGTGGGCTGAGCAACTCGGTCCCGTCATCCGTCAATGTGGCGTTGAACACGCCGTTGGACGCCACATAGACGGAGGAGAACGCCCGCGCCC
>JBAXTC010000934.1:0-2766 GCA_037130375.1 Verrucomicrobiota bacterium
TCCGTGGTGGGGCCGTCAACACGAACCCATGCCGCTCCGCTGGAGCTTGGCGGACCCGGTGGCATCTGTGGCTATAAACATGCCGCTCCAAAAGGAGCTTTTTGCCTCGTCGCGCTTGCCTCGCCCCCAGGTGCAAGATGCTTATAAGCAGCGCCCCTGCGGCGCTTTTTCCGTAGCGAGATCGGCCATCAAGCGATCTTTGTCCCTCCGGGACAAACATCACATCTCACTCCGGGACAAAGGCTTGGACCGGTTTCAGGGGTATTCTTGGGAATCAAATCCTAGCGGCATTGGACATCTTTGTCCGCCACCCGCTCTAGCGCCAACTTGCGGACAAAAATGTCCGCGCTCCATTCTTCGATGGTATCTCTGCTCGAAAAATCTAAGATGCGCACAATGGCACCCGGTTGCGACGAAATATTTTGATAAACTTTTTCCCGCCATTAACCTCCCATTAATGTTGGCTCCGCCATACTCGCAGCTTGCAAATGACGAACTATGCCGGGCGGAAGCGCCCCAAACCTGAATACCACTATGCGACTATTGGTTGTGGAAGATGACCCCGATCTGCTTGCCGGGTTGCTGCAAGCACTGCGCAAGGAGGGCTACGCCGTGGACGGCGCCCCCGATGGCGAGGAGGGCCTCTACAAAGCCAAGTCCATTGACTACGATGCCATCGTGCTGGATGTGCTGCTTCCGCGTCTGGACGGCTGGGAACTCCTGACCCGGCTGCGGGAAACCAAGATCACGCCCGTCCTCATGCTCACCGCACGCGACAGCACCGACGACCGCGTGCGCGGTCTGAACACAGGGGCTGACGATTACCTCGGCAAACCGTTCGACGTTCCGGAACTGCTCGCCCGGCTGCGGGCCCTCATCCGCCGCAGCGCCCGGCAGCCGCGTCCGACGCTCGAACTGGGAGATGTGCGTATTGACACCTCTACTCGCGCGGTCACGCGCGCGGGCCATGTGGTAACGCTCACGGCGCGCGAATACGTGGTGCTGGAGTTTCTCGCCTTGCACCGGGGCGAGGTCATCACCCGCACGGTCCTCTATGACCATCTGTTCGACGAGGACGACGACACGCTTTCCAACATCCTCAACGTGCATGTTTCCAACCTGCGCAACAAGCTCGGGACGGAGCTCATTCACACCCGCCGCGGTCACGGCTACTTGATCCCATGAGATTCTTCCAGTCCATCCGCTGGCAACTGCAATTCTGGCACGGTCTCCTGCTGGCCCTGGTGCTGGCAGGCTTCGGCTTCACGGCCTGGCGGCTGCAACGCACCCGGCAGTTGGAGGATGTGGATGCCGGCTTGGAACTGCGCGCGTCCGTCGTCGAATCCGCCATATTGCGCGGGGTAACCACGCCCGGACCCATGCATTCGCCGCCGGAGCGGGTGTCTTTGACCGCGCCCGAGCGCAAGCTGTTTGAAAGCGTCGATGGCACGGCCTGCTACTTCGTTCTGTGGTGGAGCGACCACCAGGAAATTGCCCGCTCGGCATCGGCTCCCGCGGACATTCCCCGCCCGGAGCGCGACGCCGCTACGTCCCGCTGGCGATGGCGCGGGAGGTTTCGGGAGCGCTTTGAATTTGCGCCGCGGGGCGAATGCATCCTCGTGGGCCAGGACATGCGCGGAGAATTCGCCGCCAGTTGGCGTTTCGCCTGGCTCCTGGCAGCAGTGGGCGGCGGCGTGCTCGCCCTTGGCTTGGCCGGCGACCGGTGGATTGCCCTGCGTGCCCTTCGCCCCATCCAGGCCATCAGCGCCACCGCCACCCAGATCTCCACCGGCGATCTGACCCACCGTATCGGCATTCCGGACACCGCCAACGAACTGGGGGAGCTTGTCAGCGTGCTCAACGCCACTTTCAGCCGGCTCGATGAGGCCTTCACTCGACAGGCCCGCTTCACGGCCGACGCCGCCCACGAACTCCGCACGCCCGTCACCGTCATCCTCATGCATACGCAAATCGGGCTGGCCAGCGAATGTCCCAGCGAGGAACGCTTGAAAGCCCTCGCGGCCAGCCAACGCGCCGCCCAGCGGATGCGCCGGCTCACCGAGTCGCTGCTGACACTGGCTCGGCTGGATTACGCGAAATCTGCCACCGCGCGCAGGAGCTGTGACCTGAGCCAGGTCACCCGCGAAGCCGTGGAAGCCTTGCGCCCCCTCGCTCAAGCGCAGGGGCTTGACCTGACCGTGCATCTGGCACCCGTCCGATGCGAAGCCAACCCGGAACAGCTTGGCCAGGTCGTCACCAACCTCGTCAGCAACGCCATCCATTACAACCGGCCCGGCGGCCGCGTGCAGGTCAAAGTCGCCGTCCAAGGAGAGGCAGCCGTGCTCGTGGTCACTGACACCGGCGAAGGCATCGGTCCGGAAGACCTGCCGCACATCTTCGAGCGCTTCTACCGCGCCGATAAAGCCCGTTCCCCTGCCGCCGGGCGGGTCGGCCTTGGGCTGGCCATCACCCAGGCCATCGTTCAAGCCCACGGCGGCACCATCGAGGCGGCAAGCGAGCTGGGCCAAGGCAGCGCCTTCACGGTGCGGTTACCGGCGGCGGGTGGAGTTTGAACCTTGAACCTTGAACCTCGAACCTTGAACCCTGAACCTCGAACCTTGAACCCTGAACCCTGAACCCTGAACCTTGAACCTTGAACCTCGAACCTTGAACCTCGAACCTTGAACCTCGAACCTTGAACCTTGAACCTCGAACCTTGAACCTTGAACCTTGAACCTTGAACCTCGAACCTTGAACCTTGAACCT
>JBAXTC010000935.1:0-2765 GCA_037130375.1 Verrucomicrobiota bacterium
TGAAATGATGAAATGATGAAATGATGAAATGATGAAATGATGAAATGATGAAATGCTTCAAGATGCCCGGCGATTCCGGTTTCGGAGTTCGGACTTCGGAGTTCGGACTTCGGATTTCGGATTTCAGATTTCGGGTTTTCCGCCCTACGCTCAAGCGTGGACTCCGAACATGAGTGCCCGCCCGCCAGGCCGCCATCGCCGCTGGTTCTTCGTTCTTGCTTTCGCGGTCGGCATTCTCCTGTGCGTGCTTCTGTATCCGCGGCGCAGCCCCCGGCCCGCCGCGCTGTTGGAAGTGCCGCGCGCGCAACTTACCCTCCTTGATGGGTATCTCTGTCAGGCCGGTACGAACGTCCCCTTCACCGGGGTGGTGACGGAGCGCTACGAAAGCGGCAGCCTCAAATGCCGCTCGGTGGTTTCCAACGGCCTCCTCGAGGGACTTTCGGCCGGCTGGCACACGAACGGACAGCAGCAGATCGAGGAATACTTTCATGCCGGCGTCTCGCACGGGCACCGCACCAAGTGGCATGAGAACGGCAACAAACAGTCTGAGGCTGATATTGTGAAGGGCAACATCCAGGGTGTGTTCCGCCGCTGGCATCCGAACGGCGCTCTCGCCGAGGAGATTTCGATGAAGGACGGCCAGCCCGATGGCCTCTCGCGCGCCTATTACCCCAGCGGCTATTTGAAGGCCCAAGTGCAATTGCGCGGTGGCGAAACCCTGGAGCAACGATTCTGGGGCGAGCAGGAACAAGTTGTTGCCCCGCGCTGGCAATCAACCCCCTCCTTCGCGGCTCAGCAGAGCCCGGCCACCCCATGAACGTCATCACTGTGCGCTATTGCCTCTGGGCTGCCTTCCTGCCCCTGCTGCTCTTGTCCCGAAGCGCTCAAGCCGGCGCTTTCAGCGTGGATTGGGATGTTATCGCCGGTGGTGGCGGCTATAGTTCCGGAGGCCGCTTTTCCGTCCAGGACACCCTGGGCCAGCTACAGACGGAAACCATGAGCGGTGGCTCCTTCTCCGTGGTGGCCGGCTTCTGGGGAGGGGCACTGTCAGGCAATACCGGGCCCACCTCGCCCGACCTGACCGCCAGCACCATCGCCAACCATCCGTTGGTCCTTTCTGTGGGCCAACTCCTGGCCCGGGCCAGCAACCCGGATCCGGGCGACATGTTGTCGATCACAGCCGCTGGCCCCACCAGCGCTCACGGCCCGGCCGGCAACGTCGTTCTGGATGTTCATGCCGGCACCATCACCTATACCCCGGCCTTCGGCTACGTCGGTTCCGACACCTTCTCTTACACGATCAGCGACAGCTATGGCCTGACGGTCACGCCGACGGTCACGGTCACGGTGACATCCTCGGGCGGGATTCCGCCGAACGTCGTTTCTCCGCCGACCTACAGCGGGGGAACCTTCCGTGTGACTTTCGCGGGCATAAGGGGCTTTGAATACACGATCGAGATGGCGGAGTCGCCGACCGGTCCGTGGACCTACCTGCAGACGGTCAATGGCGGCGCGAACGGTTTGTTCCAGGTGATTGACACGCCCGGTGCGTCAGTGGGGTCGCGCTATTACCGGGTTGTCTATCCCTGACGAACCATTTCACCGCCCACTTCGTAATATACCGTAGCCGCTTCGCTCCAGACATCAGGAATCAGGTTGCCTGTGGCCGAAATTGACTGGTAAAGTCCGGTGATCAGTTTCTTGAGAGAACCGATCCTTTCCCATTTTTCTGTCTATAATCTTTCTGTCTATGATTTGTCTGCGTAAAAGGCGGTGAAAGCCGGACTGCGCGAGGGCGGATTGATCGAAATGAAGACGGGAATATTAGACAGAAACATTGGAGACAGAAAAATGGAAATGACACATGGAAACGAAATCATTTGCGGATTACCGGGCGAAATCCTTTGGAAGCTTTTCCAAAACCACCACCCTGGGTAATTGAATTGGAGCGCGGACATTGCCCTGAAAATGACGAATCGCGCCGGGGGAAAGCGCCGTCGCCGCTGCGCTCTGCCGGCGAACTCCATACGGCTCTACTACAGTTTAACGGCTTCCGGCAGCCTTGAGGGGGATACCCCGAAAATCACCAGTACGGGGTATATGCAAATACCGCATTCTTCCTGTAGAATGAAGGCTGGTAATAGAAATAGAAATGAATAACCTCTCTTTGACAACGAAGCATAATATGAAACGAACGACGTTAACGATTTGCGGTGTGGTCGCCTGGCTGTTGTTGTCTGGCGCCTCTGCTTGCGCCGCAATGATCACGAATTTTTATGTGTCGCCCACCGGCTGGAGTATTTTTCCCTATACGAATTGGCATGATGCGGCGAATATCATTCAAGATGCGGTGGATGCGGCGCCCGCAGGCTCCACCGTCTTTGTGACCAACGGTGTTTATAGCCTCGGCGGGAAGGTGGCCGTTGGATCAACCGTCAGCAATCGGGTATATATCGCCAAGGTATTGACCTTGAAAAGTGTCAATGGGCCCTCGAAAACGATCATCCAGGGCAGCAGCGATTTTGTGAATCCGGTTCGTGGGGTGAATCTTCTCGCTGGGAAACTCGACGGTTTCACCGTGACGAATGGCGGCACCTTGGTTAGCTCCAGATTGGTGGACGGTGGTGGTGGAGGGGTCTTTGCGGACGAACTCAGCATCATCACCAACTGCATTATCACGGGAAACCGGGCTACGGCCGGCGGCGGTGTGATGAATGGGCAATACCGCAACTGCGTCATCACCAACAATTACGCCGATGTGGGAG
>JBAXTC010000936.1:0-2755 GCA_037130375.1 Verrucomicrobiota bacterium
CCTTGACGCACTGGCGCATCTCCAGGAACAGGTCGTAGAGGTCTTTGGCCCAAAGACTGATAAGAATTTGCTTTCTGCGCACCCGCCCGTACTGAGCGCTGCACGGGTGATAACCGATTTCAGTCCTCTGCGGTGGCGTGGGTGCCTGCCGACTGGCGGGGACCGGTTGCCTAAACCGGCCAGCGCTTGTTTGTTCCCGAACCTCCGTTATTCTTTTGCCTACGGCGTAATCCGTCGGCCCCCGACCCATGTGGAAAGAACTCTCGGGTTGTCTTGCGAAAGTTCTTCAGGTGGCACCAGGTACAAATCCTTCTCGTACACGACGATGTCGGCCTTATAGCCGATATGGAGTTTGCCCGCATCAGCTTCTCGCGTAGTGCCAAAGCCTCCCACAGTGAACCCCTCAATCATGTCCCGCATCGTTAGCGGCTGATTATTCGGATTGCCGCCGCCGGTAAGCGCCACTCTCATGATTTCCGTTGGCCAGCAGAGCTTTTCCGTGTTGGATGCAAAATCGGTCGAGAAGGCCAGGGTGATGCCGGCATCCCTCATCTTCTTGTACGGATATGATCCTTTCGCATGTTCGCCGTAATAGTATTCAGTTTGCTGTCTTTGGAATTCCCAATGTAGCGAAGGCTGTACCCCTGCAATGACGCTGGAGCCCAGCTCTTTCATTCTCGCAATTTGATCGTCCGTAATCAGCCCCAGGTGGTAGAGCGTGTGTCTGCCTCTCAAATGGCCATTTGTCGCCTTCACCGCTTCGATGGCGCTCAACACCGCCTCGATGGCCTTATCCCCTCCCACATGATAGTGCATGTCGAGGTCGAGTTCCTCGGACTTTTCAAGAATCCTGAAGATATTGTATTTTTCGCCATAAGCGTCGTCAGTGGTAACAGCATTAAGGCCTTGATTGCCCTGTGTGTTTGTCCAACTGGTCCATGCGCCGCCCTGCCCTGCCGCGCCGTCAACAAAAAGCTTGAGACCGGAAAAATGCACAAGTTCTGTATCCATGCCTGCGGAGCGGTAACCCTCTATGTCGTCCAGACTAAAGAAGGTATATGCATAGTAGATTCTAAGGGCGAGCGAGTCTTCGTATTCCAGTTCCCTGCAAAGCTCTGTCCTCATGGTTCGCCCCATTGGCCCGCCCATCAGCTCGACGATGGATGTGTAGCCCATACTCGCCCATTTCTTCATGAGGGCGGTGGCCCATGGTTTAACCGCAATGTCTTGAACCCGTGGGAATATGGCAATATTCCCGACTATTGCGCCCGCGGTCTCCCTGAGCATTCCGGTCGGCTGGCCATTATGTTTAACGATCTTTCCGCCGGGCGGATCCGGAGTTGAAGCGTCGAGTTTGCTGAGGCGCATAGCCGCAGAGTTGACAATATAGCTGTGACCCAACTGATCGGCAATCATCACAGGACAGTCCGGTCCGGTGGCCGCATCTAGACTCTCCAGATCTTCGATACCCCAGTCCTTATCGTAATCTTGCAGCACAAATCCATGCGCCATTACCGGAGTGCCCTTGGCGACTTCCTGACAACGAGCGCCGACAATAGCCGCTATCTTGGTCGGATTCGTCTCTCCGCCTGTTGGAACGAGGATGCTTCCCGCAACAGCCATACTGATAAGATGCACATGGCTATCGTTAAAGCCGGGATATGCCACAGCGCCATTCAGATCAACAAGCTCCGCATGCCGATAGTTGTCCGGATTTACATCGATGCCCACAACAACTCCGTCCCTGACCAGCAGATTGCTCACGCTCCTGTCGGCATCTATGTAAATCGTCCCATTGACGAACAGCGTCCATTTTGATGATGACGACGAGTCACTGCATGAAATCAACCGAAAGAAGCGAGCTTGGGCCGGCGGAGTATTAGAAGCGCTTAACGACATTGGCCTGTTTGAGCCCCGCTTAGAATTGGATTCCGGCACATTGGACCATGCCGCCATCCTGAGGTTGTCACAATATTGAAGCGAATAGACCGTGGTCGTGTGACCCTGAAAGCTCACGGTCGGCGGGTCGAGTGTGATTGCCGTAATTTTTGTGGCCCGCGTGGTGATCGTCGCCGCGCCTTTTACCGACGTGCCGTCTTCCTCGCACTGGATCAGGTGTTTTCCGGTTTCTGTTGGCAGGTACGCGCAGGAGATCCCGCCGGGCGCAAGCGTCCCGCCACCGGAGGTCGTCCAGAGCGCGTTGGATATGGGATAGTCGTTGTTGTACTGATCCTTGCCGATAGCGACGAACAACCGGGTCTGGCCCACCGTCAGACTGACGTTCGTTGGTATGACGACTATGCTGGTCAGCAGAGGCGGACCAGCGGCATGAACGACAAGACCTGGCAGGAGCACCAGGATGAGCCACGCCAACAACGATACTGATAAGAATTTGCTTTCTGCGCACCCGCCTGTACTGAGCGCTGCGCGGGTGAGGGAGAATTGCTTTTTCATGGTTGCGCTGGTTCTTCACCGATTTTCCCTGTGCTTAGCGAACCTGCTCGCGGGTGTCAACCGCAGAATTGAGCAGAATTGAGTATTCGCCAAAGGTGTGCAGCGTCATGATGATGCCGGGAACGCCCTCGGGGCAGCCCAGGGCGGTGCGGAGGTATTCCGTGAGGCCTTCGTGGGCGAGGGTGCAGAGGCGTTTGAGCAGGTGGCGGTGGGCAATCTGCCACAGCAGCGACTTTTTCGGATTTCTGGCGCGATAGACTTGCATTGGTCCACCCGCCAGCATAAGGAAGACCTGTGCCAT
>JBAXTC010000937.1:0-2754 GCA_037130375.1 Verrucomicrobiota bacterium
CACTGGCCCTCGATGAGCATGGCCAGGCGGCGGCAGACTTCGTCGTCCTTGGGGACCTGGAGCGAGCCGCCCGGGCCAGTGAAGCAGAGTTGGGTTTTGGAGAGAGAAATATTCATGGTGAAAAGGTACGGAGGATGGCCAACGATGTCCAATAGAATATGGCGGTGATAAAATTCATGAGACGGTCAATAGGAAATCCATAATCGCAGAAAGTCCGTAAACACACGTTATCATCGAGATCAGTATTGGACATAAAAACACATCACCGCCACATATCATTGGACATCAGCGGCAAAGCGAAAAAGCGGGGCAAATCGAGGGGTTGCTAATCTGTCAAATTATCTGGTCCCTAAAAATCTCTGCCGTTGGGGTTGGCCGACACCACCCGCTTTTCCCAGGGTAGCTCGCGGCTCGCAACCCTGGACTTTGCGGCGGAATCCCTTTGGGATTCATCTGAAATGTCACCAAGGCTGGCTCGAATCCTAGCGGTATTGGACATTTTTGTCCACCACCCCCTCTAGCACCAACTTGCGGACAAAAATGTCCGCGCTCCGTTGCTCGACGCCGTGCACGAGTTGTATCCGCCGGGCGTTCCGGAAGGAGGTCTGTCGTGCCTTGTTGTCCCGACGGCCCCGTTGCTATAACCATGCCACCCCTACCTCGATCTGGTACCATCCATCCAACATCCAATCATCCCATCCAATTGACCGGAAGGTCCGTTGCCCAATCCCAATCCTGAAAGGATTATATCCCTCAGCCCGGGGTTGCTCGCGGAGAGCTACCCCGGGTGGGCGATGGATTTGGCCTCAACCCTGAATGGGTTGCATCGTTTGTCCCCGCTGGGCTGATGGATGCTGGAATCACCCATCACACCATCGAACGCCGAAGATGGAAATCCGAATCTCGAACACCGAATGAAGGCGCAAATGGCATCCACTGGAATCACGCATCACGCCTCAGGCCCCACGCCTCACGCCTCAGGCCCCACGCCTCAGGCCCCACGCCTCACGCCTCAGGCCCCACGCCTCACGCCTCAGGCCCCACGCCTCAGGCCCCATTTCCTACCCGCAAAATCAGAATCACGAAAGTTGCTCCCGCCCCGATTGTGGAGCTATAATGGCGCATCGAACAGTGTTATCAATAAATAAAATATGGCCAACATGAAAACAGTAATCAGAAGCTCTGTCAAACTCGATACACTGGCGCGGATTATGACCGCCCCCAATGCGTGCCAAGTGGGCGAGACGGCCCTTGATGCGGTCAAAGAGTTGGTCGCCGGCGATTATTATTCGGCCATCACGTGTGATTTAAAAACGCGCGCCACCGACTTGTTCCATCCGGGGGAAGGCTGGCTGGGACCGGCGCATGTCTTGGTGCAGACGATGCTGCGCAACCATAACCAACATCCGTTCGTCCAGAAGTTCTTTCCCCGGGGACAATCGGCGGTTTACCTCCGCAGCGACTTGCTGCCCGACCGCCAGTGGCAGCGCACGGTAGTTTACAACGAACTGGACCGCCCGCTACACATTCGGGACATGGTCGCCATCTACCAAACCACGCCTGCCGGTCAGCTCCTGATTCTGACCGTTGGCCGCAGCGGTCGATTTCGTGCGCCAGAGTTGGAACCTGTTCGCAAGCTCCAGCGGATCTTGAGCGCCGTGCCATCCTTGGGAACCGACGGCAGCCGACCCATGCCCGCCGGTCAATCCGGTGTTTTTGTCCAGCCCAACGAGATTTTCCGCATCACCGCCGACGACAATTGCAGCACCCTCCTGACCGCGGATAAACGAAGACCAAGGTCCGGCGGACGATTCTAGGTTGGCTGGCGTTGCTGCCGGCCGGCGCTTTCCCCCCTGCGCGGGGAGGTTCCTTTCTCTGCGCTCTTTGCGTTCTCTGCGGTTAACTCAACTGCCGAATGTAAGCCCCCTGGCGCGCCGATCTGCCCGCTACTCTCGAATCTACCAGAAGCAGCCAGCGCACCCGCCAGGGGAAACAGCACCCCGTGGAAACATGACATTCTCACGAATCGACCCCTCTCCGGTAAACCGGGGTTTCTAGGCAGCAAACGCGCAGTCGGTGGCGCGTTCCCGTTTCACGCTACGGTCGTCCAGTCCATGACCAGCAGCCCTGGCACGCGGGAGAACTCCCGCACATTGTTTGTTACCACGGTGCCGCTGGCAGCCCGTAGGGTGGCGGCAATCCACAAGTCCGCTTCACTGATGGCCGTCCCTTGCGCCTCCAGAGGAGCCGCCGCATCGCCAGCGGGGACCGGCCACGCAGACAGAACACCACGATTTTGGTGTCCAGGAAGTAAATCACGCGTCGCCCTTAATCGCCCTTGAAACTCCCAACCGGGCGAGTCGCCCCGCGCGGCGGAGCGGCGAACGTATTGTCATCCGCCAGCGACCCGAACAACGTGAGCCAGCCCGGCGGGTAGCCATTAGCCACCGCGCGAGCCTCGATTGCGGCGAGCGCGGCGGCGCGGTCAACCTCGGGCTTAACACGGTCTTTTACCCATTCCGAGACCGACTTGTGCTCCCGGCGCGCCGAATCCTCTACGTGCCGGGCGATGTCATCTTCGAGGTCAATCGTCAGCGTTGCCATAACGGAATATTCGCCGAGGTCGCTTCAGCGCGCAAGCTCTGTAAAGGATGGCGTGCGGAGCGTGGGCAAAACTCCTGCGGCATTGACCATCACCCCGATCTTATGGAGTGCGCCGGCAGAGCGCAGCGGCGACGGCGCTTTCCCCCTGCG
>JBAXTC010000938.1:0-2752 GCA_037130375.1 Verrucomicrobiota bacterium
GAGTGTTAGCGCCGACTGCCGTCGGCGGCTACGATTTCTTGAAACCACCCTGGAATCATTTTGTCGTGCTGTTCTTGACGCCGAACAACCCTTTCGAGTAAACCGGCCGCCAACAACCATTCGCAATGAACATTGTCTATCTCGCATTCCTTGGGTTTTTCGCCGTGCGGACACTCCAGATGTCGGCGGAAGCAGGCGAGCGCCAGTCGCCGCCCGAGCCGGCGCTGAATGCCCGCTCCGACCTGGCTGCCTGGCCGCGGGCCGCCGTCAGTTCGGGAAAAGGTGAGTTGCCGGCCTGGTCCAAACCCGTTTCGGCGCCGGCGAAAGACTGGCTGATGGATGGGCGCGGGTTTCGGGCGGGCGTCTTTCGCACCGGGCATCCCGCCGAGCTGGTTCTGGGCAACGGGCTGATCGCCCGCACTTTCCGGCTCGCACCCAATGCGGCCACGATCGGTCTCGATAACCTGGTCACCGGAGAGTCGCTCCTGCGGGGCGTCAAACCCGAAGCCATCGTCGCGATTGACGGCACGCGCCATGAGGTTGGCGGACTCAAAGGGCAGCCGAATTATGCGTTTCTGCGCCCCGAATGGATCGAGCAATTGCAACCCGACCCTGCGGCGTTCCGTTTTGTTGGCTTCGAGACCGGCCCGCCAAAAGAGCGGCTCGCATGGAAGCAGGTCCGGCATCATGCGCCGGACGTGACGTGGCCGCCCGCCGGCGCGTGGCTGCGGATGGACTACGAACCCCCGTTGGGGACCAATGGCCAGAAGTTGCGCGGCCTCCGGCTGTCGGTCCACTACGAGCTTTACGACGGCCTGCCGTGCTACAGCAAATGGCTTGCGGTCAGCAACGGAACGGACAAGCCGATTCGCCTGGACTATTTCTCGAGCGAAGTGCTCGCGGCGGTCGAGCGCGTTTCTGAAGTGGATGAACTTACGGCGGGCCGAGAGGCGCCGAATATCCATGTCGAGACCGACATGGCCTTTGGCGGAATGATGGCCGCCGGCGCGAACCGACGCTCTTACCGCTGGCTGGCGGACCAAGACTATCACACCCAGGTGAACTATGAAAAGAAAACTCCGTGCCTTCTGGACGTTGGCCCCGACCTCGGGCCAGCCGAGGAAGTGCCGCCGGGCGGCGTCTTCGAGTCGTTCCGGGCCTGGATGCTGCTGTTGGACAGCGCCGACCGCGAGCGCTGCGGTCTGGCGGTTCGACGCATGAATCGCGTCATCGCGCCCTGGGTGACCGAAAACCCCCTGATGATGCACGTCCGCGGCGCCGACGAACGCACCGTGACCAATGCCATCCGCCAATGCGCCGAAACAGGCTTCGAGATGGTCATTCTCAGCTTCGGCAGCGGATTTGACATGGAGAACGAAGCGCCGGCCACGCTGGCGCGCGCGCAAAAATACGCCGCATTCGCCCGGCGCGAGGGCATCGAGATTGGCAGCTACTCGCTGCTGGCCTCGCGCCACATCGGCGACGGCAATGACGTGGTGATGCCCGCAGGCCAAAGCCCGGCGTTCGGCAACTCACCGTGCATTGGCAGCGCCTGGGGCACCAACTATTTCCGACGGCTTTATGAATTTTATCGCCAGAGCGGCTTCACCTTGCTCGAGCACGATGGCTCTTATCCGGGTGATGTTTGCGCCAGCGACAAACATCCCGGCCATCGCGGCCTGGCCGATTCGCGGTGGCGCCAGTGGCAAACAATCGCCGACTTCTACCGCTGGTGCCGCGGCCAGGGTATCTACCTCAACGTGCCCGACCACTACTTCCTCGACGGCTCCAGCAAAACCGGCATGGGCTACCGCGAGGTGAATTGGTCGCTTCCCCGCGAGCAGCAGGTGATCCATACGCGCCAGAATATCTACGATGGCACCTGGGAAAAAACGCCCAGCATGGGCTGGATGTTCGTCCCGCTGACGGAGTATCAAGGGGGCGGCGCCGTCGCGACCATCGAACCTCTGGAAGCGCACCTGGACCATTACGAGCGCATGCTGGTGAGCAATCTCGCCCTCGGCGTTCAGGCCTGCTACCGCGGTCCCCGCCTCTATGACACCGAACGCACCCGGACGATGCTCAAAGGCTGGGTGGACTGGTTCAAAGCCCACCGCGACATCCTCGAGAGCGACCTCATCCACGGCCGCCGCGCCGACGCGCGCGATCTGGACTGGATGCTGCACGTCAACCCGAACTTGAAGGAGAAAGGGATGCTTGTCGTATTCAACCCATTGAACCAACCGGTGGCCAGGCTCCTGCGCGTCAATCTCTACTATACCGGCCTCACTGCCGCCGCCCGCGTGAGCGAGCAAGGCCAAAAACCCAAGTCGTTCAAAATAGACCGCGCCTTCAACATCAACCTGCCGGTGCAAATCCCGGCACAGGGCATGAACTGGTTCGTGATCAAGTAAAGCCCCGTGGCCACGCCCGTGTTCGTCCTGACCTGAACCGGTACCAGGTGGATTTGAACATTGTGCGGCAAGACCTACGCGCGCTTCCAAAATTCGGTGGAATGAAACCCGAAGAAAAAACTTGCCATCCGCCCGACAGAAGCATAAACTCAAAGGTCTGAGCAAACAAACAGCTTTTCGGGCGTTTTAAAATAATTTCTGGAGGCAGACACATGGATGATCAAAATGCTGGTGCGAAGCTGGATGCGGAAAAGCCAGAGTGTCGTCCGCCAATCAGGGCGGATTCAAGAACCTGCAAAATTGTAGGCGTTGACGGGAGTTGGCGCACTTTTCCTCGA
>JBAXTC010000939.1:0-2750 GCA_037130375.1 Verrucomicrobiota bacterium
TGCTGGCACCTCCTGCGGATTTAGACCAACGAACGCTCCCAATCAAGTTGGTCAGCGGTTCGATTTTCCGCATCCACCGGACCAGCCTCGACGGCCTGTTCTTCGGGAAGAATGAATCAGAACGCTTTGACGACCCGTTCGGGCAATATGGGGTGCTCTACGCTGCGCTGCAGCCGGAGGCTGCGTTGGCGGAAGTTTTTCTGCGCCAATTGTCGCTGATGCTGGTCCAGGAAATAAGCCTGCAGGAACGATCTATTACCGAGATCCACGTAAACCGCCTCCAGTGCGTGGATATCTCTGGTTCCGGTTTGCGAAGGGTCTCCTGTGATAACCGCATCGCCACGGAGAAGCCATGCCGGACTGTGGGCCAATGGTCTCGGGCGTTCTTCCTACACCCCCAAAAGCCGGACGGCATCATCTACCGCAGTCGCCACAATCCCCAGTTCAAGTGCCTGGCCATCTTCGATCGATGCCAGCCGAATGTGCGCTTGGGCCCGACCGAGCCCTTGATGACCGGAACTCGACGCTCTTGGACAATTCGGCAGATAGCTAAATACAATCTGGCGATCGAACCCGCACCTTGAACGGCCGGCGCCGGGTAAATCTTCAACCTTCCCTGTGGATTATGCTGCCTGAGACCGGAGCAACCTGCCGTTTTTCCTGAGAGACCCAGGGCAGAAACGCATGCTGGCCTTGAGGTGCTGAGCCGCCTTTAACCGCAGCTCCTCCTTTTGCGCCTTCTGCGCCTTTTTGTGGCTACCATGAATGGGAAACTTAGGAGGGGGGAGGGGAGAGAGGAGAGGGGAGGACACTCTGAAAAGCTGAAACCTACTCGGGCAAAAGCTGAAATCTGCTCGGGCAAAAGCTGAAATGCTGAACCTCAAACGGGCAAAAGCTGAAAAGCTGAAATGCTGAAAGCGGAAGGGGAAGGGCGGAGGGGAAGGGCGAAGGGCGGAGGGCGGGGCGGGGGAAAAAGCTGAAATGCTGAAAACTGAAATGCTGAAAGCTGCTCGGGCAAAAGCTGAAATGCTGAAAGCTGAAATGCTGAAAGCTGCTCGGGCAAAAGCTGAAATGCTGAAAACTGAAATGCTGAAAGCGGAAGGGCGAAGGGCGTTGACGGAGGAGGACTGTATCGAGCCGGATACCGCCTATGGGAAGTCGAAGTTGGCAGCAGAGGAATTGGTGCTCCACGGCGGTTACGTTCCAGAGCCTGTTGTGTTGCGCCTCTGTATGGTTTATGGGCCGCAGGCGAAAGGGGACAGAGAGGGAAGAGGGGAGATGGGAGATGGGAGATTGAAGATGGAAGAAACATGAGTATGAAATTTGAAGATCTTGAGAGCTGGCAGAAGGCTCGCGCATTGGTGAATGGTGTTTACACGCTCACGCGTACCGGGAGCCTGGCCAGAGATTATGGCAGCTCTATGAGGATAACTTTCCGGGATCTGCGAGCAGCGCAGGCCAGTTGAGGTCGGAAGCGGTTACGGTCGGCAAACTGGTAACCGGCTTAATCCACTCAACGGAATCGCGCAAAACAAAACTGGTCGGTCTCCTATCTTCAATCTTCCATCTTCTATCTCCAATCTGACCAGCGGCTTATCTTCCAACTTCAATCTCCAATCTTCTATTAAGCGCCATGGATTGCTTTGCTGATTTGAGGTTTACAAGGGCGCGTTTGTCTTGCAGCAGGCTGTCTTTGAGGTGTCAAAGAAATGGCCAAGAAACGAGGATTACTCTCTCACAGACCAAATCCGCAGGTCATCGCGGTCCGTCGGCGCTAATCTCGCTGAGGCTTGGGCCAAACGGCGTTATCCAGCCCATTTCCTGCTACTGAGCACCACTGAAGCAGGATCCTGAGTCCTTCACTTGACAGCCTCGCCGTGTGAATTTATGGTCTGCCTAACGTGATTGCGATTGCGAAACATCTGGATGCGAAGTTAAGAGTGTGGCGTTCGCCTACGGCACACAAAGTGGAGCGACTCGTCGCGGACATCATTGCTCTCGCTGATCGGGAAATCCCGGCCGCGAAATCAGCGCGCCAGTCGGCGGCACGGAACCGCGACGCCTTTCTCGCGGACAAGAAAGTGTTCCCCGGCCAGACGCCCAAAGACTTGGCGGCCAACCACGACCGCTATCTTTACGATTAAGCTGGATGGCCTTTATTGACACGGGTGCGTTCCTCGCTCGCTATCTGCCCAACGACCAGCACCACAGGGCTGCCACCGCGCTTTGGAACAAGATTCGCACCACGCACGAGCGCTGCCTCACGAGCAACTTTGTTCTCGACGAAACGATTACCCTGCTCGCCCGCCGCGCCAGTTACTTGTTTGCCGCGGAAAAAGCCCGCCTCATTTACACATCCAGCGCTCTGGAAATCCTCCGCTCGGACTTGCCGGCAGAACTCGCCGCCTTGGACTGGTTTGAGAAATTTGCGGATCAGAAAGTCAGCTTCACGGATTGCGTCTCCTTTGTGCTCATGCGCGAAGCGGGCATTCAAACAGCCTTTGCTTTTGACTCGCATTTCGAGCGCGCTGGCTTCAAGAAGTGGCATTGAAGGGTGCCGTAGCGGAGTGGGGCAGTCTCCGACCTGCCGCTGGAGTTGGGACATTCTGCGGACTGGAAAAGGGGCAATTCCGAAGAAATTGGATCACTCAGCCCAGAGCCAATCCTGAAGGGATTTCAGCATTTAGCCCGGGGTAGCTCGCGGCCTCGCAACCCCGGGCTGAGTGATTTCATCCTTTCAGGATGAGGTG
>JBAXTC010000094.1:0-16003 GCA_037130375.1 Verrucomicrobiota bacterium
GCGCTCCCCGTAAAATGGGTTTTTGTTTATCCCCTGTGCGCGGATTTTATTGCCACGCTCAACGGCTAGCAAACGTGTTCACCGAATATTTACGCATCAAGAGAACAAAGGGTGGGAGTGGAGGTGCCCCCCCTCACGTAAATCGTACCGTCCGGCCCAAGTGCGGGAGCGTCGATGCCAGAACCCGTCCCCAAAAAGTACTCCCACAGTTTGGTCCCCGGCTGCTGGCTAAAACCATTCAGCGAAGCGACTGACAGCACGTAAGTGCCAAGTGGCACGGTTCGGACGTCATCGAGGTTGTGTACAAAGATCCAGCTGGTCGCGTTGGCACAGAAATCCTCTTTCGCGACCGAGAACCAGCCCTTCAACTCCTCACCGCCGGACGTCCCTGGAGTTTTGACGGGAATGGGCGCCTCTTCCGCCTTGTGTCCGAGGCGAATCGCATACGTCTCGCGCACCTCTTTGATCCGCTCCTGGCCGTCCACACCTCGCTGGTTGAACCCCTGCCACACCAGATCACTGCCGTTTACGAGGCCATGCTGCCCCGTCAGCCCCTTCGCTACCTCCTGGCGGACGACCCGGGCGCAGGCAAGACCATCATGGCCGGCCTCTTTATCAAGGAGCTGCTCATTCGCGGTGACTTGCTCCGGTGCCTCATTGTCTGCCCTGGCAATTTGGTCGAGCAGTGGCAGGACGAGCTCTGGCGCAAATTCAACCTGCCATTCGAAATCGCCACCAACGACAAGTTGGAAGCCGCCCGCACGGGCAACTGGTTCCGCGAAAACTCGCTCTGCATCGCCCGGCTCGACAAGCTCAGCCGCAACGAGGACGCTCAGGCCAAGCTCAAGGACACCGACTGGGACCTCATCGTCTGCGACGAAGCGCACAAAATGTCCGCTACTTTCTTTGGCGGTGAGGTCAAATACACCAAGCGCTACCATCTGGGCCGCTTGCTCTCCGGGCTCACCCGGCACTTCCTCCTCATGACCGCCACGCCTCACAACGGCAAGGAGGAGGATTTTCAGCTTTTCATGGCCCTCCTTGACGGCGACCGCTTCGAGGGCAAGTTCCGCGACGGGGTCCACACATCCGACGTCAGCGACCTCATGCGGCGCATGGTCAAAGAGCGCCTCCTCAAATTCGACGGCACGCCGCTTTTCCCGGAGCGCATCGCCTACACCGTCAACTACACCCTTTCAGACGGCGAAGCCCGGCTCTACAAGGAAGTCACCGAGTACGTGCAGGAGCAATTCAACCTTGCCCAGCGCCTCAACAGCAATGGTCGCTTCGGCACCGTCGGCTTCGCGCTGACTTCCCTCCAGCGCCGGCTGGCATCCTCGCCCGAGGCCATTTACCAATCCCTTCGCCGTCGCCGCGAGCGGCTCGAAAAACGCCTGCGCGAAGAGCAGCTCCTCCGCCGCGGAGCCCTGGCCCCATTAGACCCTGCTGGCCCCACTCTCTCCCAGGACGACATCGACGAGCTCGACGACGCCCCGGAGGTCGAAGTCGAGGACACCGAGAATCAAATCATCGATCAGGCCACCGCCGCTCGGACCATCGCCGAGATGGAGAAGGAAATCGGCATATTCCGCACCCTGGAGAATCTCGCTCTCGAAGTCCGCCGCAGTGGTAAGGACCGCAAATGGGACGAACTCTCCGCGTTGCTCCAGAACAATCAGGAGATGTTCGATGCCCACGGCCACCGCCGCAAATTGGTCCTCTTCACCGAGCACCGCGACACCCTCAACTATCTCGCCGCCAAAATCCGTGCCTTGCTCGGCAATCCCGAAAGGGTTGTCATCATTCACGGCAGCCTGGGGCGGGAAGAACGCGCCAAGTCCCAGGAGCTATTCACACAGGACAAGGACGTCCAAATTCTCGTCGCTACCGATGCCGCCGGCGAGGGCATCAATCTTCAGCGCGCCCACCTGATGGTTAACTATGACCTTCCGTGGAATCCCAATCGCATCGAACAGCGGTTCGGCCGGATCCACCGCATCGGTCAGACCGAGGTCTGCCACCTCTGGAATCTGGTCGCTGCGGAAACCCGCGAGGGTGCCGTCTATGATCGGCTCCTCGAGAAACTCGGCCAGGAGCGCGAAGCTCTCGGCGGTCAGGTCTTCGACGTCCTCGGCAAAGTCACTTTCGACAACCGCCCGCTCCGGGAGTTGCTCATGGAAGCTATCCGCTACGGCGACAGTCCGGAAGTTCGCGCCCGCCTCTTCCAGATCGTCGAAAACGCCCTCGACCACGCTAAGCTCCTCGACCTGATCGAAGAACGCGCCCTCGCTCACGACTCCATGGGTGCCTCCAAAGTCCGCCGCATCCGGGAAACCATGGAGCGCATCGAAGCTCGCCGGTTGCAGCCCCACTTCATCGAGGCCTACTTCCTGGCGGCCTTCAAGGAGCTCGGCGGCACGATTCGCGAGCGTGAACCGCGCCGCTACGAGATCACCCACGTCCCCGCCGCCCTGCGCCAGCGCGATCGTCAGACCGGTAGTGGCGACCCCGTCCTTCTTCGCTACGAACGCGCCACGTTCGAGAAACAACTCATCACCGTGCCCGGCAAACCCCTCGCCGAGTTCATCAGCCCCGGCCACCCTCTGCTCCAGGCCGTCTCCGACGTCACCCTGGAACGTCACCGGGACCTGCTTAAGCGCGGCGCGGTCCTGGTGGACGATCGCAACCGCGTGTCCGGCCTGCGGGCTCTCCTCTGCCTGGAGCACTCCATCCAGGACGCCCGCACCGACCGCGCCGGCAACCGCCGCGCAGTTTCGCGGCAGATGCAGTTTGTCGAGATCGACTCCGAGGGCAAATGCAGCCCCGCCGGCTACGCGCCCTATCTCGATTATCGCCCCCTCAAGGACGAGGAACTTCCAGCCCTCCAACAGTTGCTCGCCGAGCCCTGGCTCAATCAGCAGTTGGAATCCAAGGCCGTCTCTTACGCCATCGCCGAACTCCTGCCCCGCCACATCATGGAAGTTCGCGACCACCGGATCGAACTCATCGACCGCACGCGTGCCGCAGTCACCGAGCGCCTCACCAAAGAGATCAACCATTGGGACCACCGTGCCCAGCAACTCCGCCTCCAGGAGAGCGCCGGCCAGGTAAACGCGCGGCTGAATTCCGACCTCGCCCAACGCCGCGCGGACGATCTTCAAGCCCGCCTCCAGAACCGCTTGCACGAGTTAGACCTCGAAGCCCAGCTCTCCCCGCTGCCGCCGGTTGTCTTGGGCGGCGCGATCGTTATCCCTGCGAGCCGCCTCCAGGATCTCACTCCTCGCCTCGCCGAGACGCCGCCGCCAAACACCTGCGACGCTGAGGCGCGCCGCCGCATCGAATTGCTGGCCATGTCGGCTGTCATCGCCGCCGAACGTCAGCTTGGCTACGAACCCACCGATGTCAGCGCCGAAAATCGCGGCTATGATGTCGAGTCCCGCATCACCGGGACCGGCAAACTTCGCTTTCTCGAGGTAAAAGGTCGCGCCATCGGCGCCGACTCGGTTACCATCACGCGCAACGAAATTATGACCGCCCTCAATAAGCCGGATGCCTTCATCCTGGCTATCGTGACGGTAAATGGCGACTCCACCGACCCGCGCTATGTGCGCACCCCATTCCAGCGGGAGCCGGACTTCGCCGTCACCAGCGTGAACTACAACCTTTCGGAATTGCTCGCCCGTGCCACCGCTCCGGACTGACGCACCATGACCCAGCCATCTCCACCTAACGAACTGTCGCCCCTCGAAATTAAGATTGGCGTCTTCAAGGACTGGTTGCGCAAGAAGGCCGGACCCCTTCTCGCGCACAGCAACGGACAGGTCTTCCCCGGTTGGGAGAAGCGGCTCTCCTCCCTCCTCGAGGATGTTCGCAACAAACCGATCGTTCCTATCGCGCTCGTCGGCTCGACCGGCTCGGGCAAATCGACGCTTCTGAACGCTCTGCTCGGCGCTGAAGTCTTGCCGGTCAGCAACATGAAGCCCTGCACGGCTGTCGTCACCAGCGTCCGCTACTCGCCCGCAGCCGTCTATCAGGCCACGGTTACATTCCTGTCTCGCCAGGCTTGGGACGAAGAACTCCGCAAACTCAAAGACACCTTCCAGCCAGGCGACCGGGAAGATGATGCCGAGGGCGCGGACGAATGGCAGGTCATCAGCCGTTCCACCAAAGACAAGATCTGCGCTGTCTATGGCCTCGATAAGGAAGCGCTCGAAACCATGCCGGGCTTGGACTCGCTCCACCTCGACGCCCAAATGGCCGGTTGTCTGCAAGGTGAAGGTAGCCGGGTTTTCCTCGAAGCGGCCTCCACCAAGGAACTCAAACAAAAACTCCGGGGCTACCTGAGCAGCGAGGAGCGCTTCTGGCCGCTAATCAAAACTGTCGAGATTTCCGGACCGTTCGACGCCCTTCGCCACGGCGCGGTTCTTATCGACCTGCCCGGCGTGAACGATCCTAACCAGGCCCGCGAGGATGTTACGCGCTCATTCTTGCGCGACGCACCATTTATTTGGATCGCCTTTAACACCAAGCGTGGCATGACCCGCGACATCCACGAACTGCTCGTCAAGCAGGACCTGCTCCGCCAGTTCCTGATGCACGGCAAGCACGACGCAGTGACGTTCATCGGAACGCACGCCGATGACTTCGATCCCGAGCAGGCCATTGACGAGTTCAGCCTCGACGCCGATGCCACCAATGCCGAGATCATCCGCGAGCGCAGCCGGCGCGTCGTCAAACAGGTCCGCTCCGACCTTGAGGACATCTCCACGGAACTGGCTCGTGTCGCCAACGCGAAATTCGACGATCTGGAACGGCTCAAACAGACGCTCGCCCAGACCAAGGTGTTCGTGGTTTCCACGCGCGCCTACATGCAGCTCAAGAAAATTTGTCAGGGACGCAAGGATTACGGCATCGAGCGCCTCGACGATTCCGGCGTCCCCGCTGTCGTCCAGCATCTCTCTGATGTCTGCCGCAAACAGGACATGCGCGCCCACCACGAGGACATCGAGCGCCGGCTCGGCTTCGTCTCCGAGGAAGTAAGAAGTTTTTTTTGGCTCGCATCAGCCAGATCGAGCTCCAGCAGGGCGCCCTCCGGCAAAAGGCGGACAATCTCAAAGCCCGCCTCGCGGGACCCCGCAAAGATCTCGCATCCGAAACCGGCCGCGTGACTGATGGCGCCAACCTGCGGTTCGCCACTCGCCGCGAATCGTTCGAGTCGGGCATCAAGCTTGCCGCCGACCGTGCCCGGCGCGGTCTCGACGACCGGTTCGACCGCTGGGGATCCATGCACCACATGACCCTTCGCGCCTGCATGGTGCGCGACGGCGAGTTCCAGAGCAGCAACGGCAACCACTACGACTTCAACAAGGACATCGCGCTCCCGCTGCTCGAATCCATCCCCTTCACCTGGGACGACTTCTTCGGTCAGCACCTTCGCGAGACGCTCACCGAAGTCCGCGAGCGCCTGAAGGCTCGCGGCGAGGTGTTCCTGGAGCGCCTGAAAAGCGAGGCATCCCAGTCCGGCGTGTTCGATACCGAGCGCATTGCCTCCTTGTCCAGCGACATCGAACTGTCCCAGCGCAATATCGAGTTCCACGTCGAGGAAAAGGCCACCGGCGTCCTGCGCACCATCCAACGGGTCCGTAGCGACCTGGCCGACGGCATCTCCCACACCATTCGCAACTCCATGCTCCCCGCCTATGCCGCCGCCAAGGACGAATCCGGCTCTGGCATGAAACGCCGGATGCTCAACACCATCACCAGCCACGCGAGCCAGTCTTGCGGTCAGCTTTTCGACAACATCCTCGCCGGGTTGAGCGAGGGCGTCGTCGAGTTGGGCCTCCAGTTTAGTCACGACCTGAGCGAACTCGCCGACATTGTCGGCCAGCAGGCCGACCGCGTCTCAGGCAACCTCGGCCTCGGCGCGGTCCAGCATCAGGCCCAAAGCGTGGAGTCCACCTGGCACGCGATGGACGAGCTCGTCGCTGAGCTGGCTGGCATGCAGCCATCCCCCGAACCCTTGACCCTCCAACCGCCCGCGTGATCTACTACCTGCCCAGCATCAGCAGCGACGCCGCCGGCTTCGGCGCCCTTGCCTCTCTGTCGGCGCAGGGGGTGGGGAGTCTTCCGTCCTCGCGCACCCCTAGCGGGCCGGCTTCGGCGCCCTTGCCTCTCTGTCGGCGCAGGCGCTTGCGGATACGTCCCCGGAAGCGGAGATCAATCTCTCCCGCCTTGCCTGGTTCGAGGCGAATATGGCTGCGCCACTTGGAGTCGTACTCAACACGGTCATTGGCGACCTCAAAGCGGTCACCATCGTCTCCGTTCCCCCACCTACCGAGGCCATACTCCGCCGGAACGGCCTGCTCACCGCCTTTGGCTACCCACCGGCCTCCACCACCAGCCCTACGGCCCTCCCCTATCAGCGATTCAAGCTTCAGGACACGGCCCTGTTCGCTCAGTACCTGCAGACCCATCTTCCCGGCAAAGGTATCCCTACCATGTCCACTGGCTTGGGAAAGCTGTTCCAACAGATCCTTTTCGAGGTATTCGAGAATGCTGCGGTCCATTCCGGCTCGCACCTCGGGGTTTTCGTCTGCGGGCAGTTCTTCCCATTGAAGCAGCGCCTGGACATCACAATCGCCGACGCCGGCATCACCATTCCGCGCAAAGTTAACGAAGCCTTCGGCTGGAATCTTGGCCCGACCGACGCCATCGCCTGGGCGCTCAAGGATGGCAACACCACCAAGCGCGAAGGCAAACCCGGTGGCGTCGGTCTGAAACTGCTGCGGGATTTCGTTACCTTAAACGAAGGACGGCTGCAAATCGCGAGCGGCGGCACCTATTGGGAATTGAACGTCGGCAAGGTTATCATTCCTGCTCTGTCCTGCCCGTTTTCGGGAACGGTAGTCAATTTGGAAATCAACACGGCGGACAACAAGTCCTATCGGTTGGCGAACGAAATCTCGCCAGAGAGTATTTTTTGATCTATCACTGTGCCTATGTCCGAACCTGTCATCATCCGCGTCTTTGACGTCGTCGGGTCGCCGCTCTGCGTCTCGTCCGCCGACGGCCAGCTCGTTTACGACAAACTCGCCCCCCTGGTTCGCGACGGCCGCAAGGTTGCCTTGTCCTTCGCCCAGGTCCAAACCCTCATCTCGGCCTTCCTCAATACCGCCATCGGCCAGATCTACGGCGAGTTCACCGAGGAGCGCGTCCGCGAACTGCTCTCCGTCCGCGACATGGCCCCCGAGGACGTCGCCCTGCTGAAGCGCGTCGTCGAAAACGCCAAACGGTATTTCGCCAACCGATCAGCCTCCGACAAAGCCTGGAAGGAGGAGATTGATCATGACGAAGAATAAGGCTCGGGCTACGGCTAACTACACTTTTCAGCCCGGCGAATTCATCCTCGTTGATGCCAATGTTTGGCTTTACTTGCGGCATCCCGCCGCTCAGCCACCGCCCCGCTTTTCCATGGCCTACAGCGCCGCATTCAAGAATCTGCTCACCGCCAAATCAAAGCCGGTCATTGAGGCGCTGGTTCTGAGCGAGTACTTGAATCGCTATATTCGCTTCGAATACGACGCCTATTGGAGGGGCAGCTATCCCGAGTTCAAGGATTTCCGTCTATCCTCCGATTTTGCCATGTTGGGCGCGGCGGCTATAGCCGACGCTGGGCAGATCATCAAGCTTTCTACCCCGGAATTCTCCCCTCTGCATCTCGTTAATCTGCCGGACATTCTGAACGAAACCGCCTCGGGCCGGCTCGACTTCAATGACGGCATGCTGGTTGAAACATGCCGTTTGCGCGGCTGGAAACTGCTGACCAACGATGCCGACATGACGTTGGGCGGGATCGAAGTATTGACCAGCAATCCCAAATTGCTAGCCGCTTGTCCCCCATGAGTTCCGTACAGCCCAAGAAACTCATCGAGGTCGCGCTGCCGCTGCCGGAAATCAACGACGCTTCGTCTTACGACAAAATGCCCGGCATCGGGCCGCATCCCAAGGGCATCCACCACTGGTGGGCGCGCCTGCCGTTGCCGTGCGCCCGCGCAGTATTGTTTGCGTCCGTTGTCACCGACCCGTCCGATGATCCCGCGTGGAAGGACAAAAGCGAAGCCACGCAGGACGTCGAGCGTGAACGCCTGTTTGGCATCGTGCGGCGGCTCATGGGTAAGAAACTCCACGACCACCCGGAGGTCTATGCCGAGGCGCGCGCCGAAATGCTGAAACACTGCGGTGGTAAACTCCCGCCCGTGCTCGATCCTTTTTCGGGTGGTGGCTCGATACCGCTTGAGGCGGCTCGCCTGGGATTCGAGGCTCACGCGGCGGATTTGAATCCAGTAGCCGTGTTGCTCAACAGGTGCAATTTGGAAATAGCCCCGCGCTGGGCTGGCCACGCGCCGGTGAACCCGGACGACCGCCAGCGCATAGGCGGCGTGCAAAGTTGGCGTGGGACCCACGGCCTGGCAGCAGACGTGCGCTATTACGGCAAAGTGATTGGCGAACGCGCCCAAAGGAAGATCGGCAAACTATATCCGAAAGCTCACCTTCCGGAGACTCACGGTGGCGGTGAGACAAGCATCATCGCCTGGCTCTGGGCGCGCACTGTCGCGAGCCCCGACCCAGCGTCTCGCGGCGCACATGTTCCGCTCGTTCGGTCATTCACGCTTTCGAGTGAAAAGGGAAAACGTGTCTGGGTGGAGCCGGTCATTGATAAAGCGAGCCGGTCATTCCATTTCGAGGTTCGGACAACTGGCGAGCAGGCGCTGAAAGGCACGGTCGAGCGCAAGGGCGCTCGCTGCCTCCTTTCGGATACGCCAATCCCTTTCGAGCACATCCGAGCGGAAGGCCGCGCGGGCAGACTCGGCGCACGATTGCTCGCGGTCGTGGCAGAAGCGAAACGCGGGAAGCTCTATTTATCCCCGACGGCGGACCAAGAAGCCGCGGCACGCCTTGACTTGCCGGATGACTACCCGGACACGGACTTGCCAGACGAAGCACTCGGATTTCGCGTTCAGAAATACGGGATTCGCAAGCACTGGCAGATGTTCACGCCGCGCCAACTCACTTCACTCGTCATGCTGACCGGTTTGGTGAGGCAAGTCGGAACGGACATCGCGCGCGACGCCGGCGCAGCGAAGCTGAACGCTGCCGACACAGGAAGCTACGCTCAAGCGGTAATGACATTTCTTGCGCTCGCTTGCGACCGCTGCGCTGATTTCGGCAATTCGCTAACCCGCTGGAGTTCGACAAACCAAAAGGTGATGAATTTGTTCGCCCGTCAGGCGATTCCGATGATTTGGGACTTCGCCGAGGCCAACACGCTCGGCGACGCCGTGGGCGCCTGGGCAACATGTAGCGGATACGTCGCTGATTGCATCGAGGTTCTGGGAGTTCCGGATGGAAGGTCACATGGAGAGCAGGAGAATGCTACGGACTCAAAGGGCACCGGGCATACGCTCCTCGTCAGCACCGACCCGCCCTACTACGATAACATCGGCTACGCGGTGTTGAGCGATTTTTTCTATATCTGGTTGCGCCGAACAATCGGTGACCTATACAAACCACTGTTCGATACGGTTCTCGTGCCGAAGATGCCGGAGCTCACGGCTTCTCCCGAGCTGTTCGGTGGTGACAAGGACAAAGCCAAAGAGCATTTCGAGTCCGGGTTCCGTCAGACCTTCTCCAAGTTCCGCGACCGGCTCGACCCGCGCTTTCCCCTCACAGTCTATTACGCATTCAAACAAGATGACGAGGATACCGCCGCCGGACTCGACGACGGCGAAAACAATGACGGCGTTGACCTCACCACCGGCTGGGAAACACTCCTGGAGGCGCTGATTTCCAGCAGCTTCACCATCACTGCCACATGGCCGGTGCGCGCTTCGCAGGCGTGGAGGATGCGCTCGATGGGGTCGAATGCCCTCGCCTCATACATCGTGCTCGCCTGTCGTCCGCGTTCAACGGATGCACGACGTGTTGGACGCAACGAATTTGTCGCCGAGCTGAAGCGCGAATTGCCGCCCGCGCTGAAACACTTGCAGCAGGGCAGCGTCGCGCCGGTGGACTTCGCCCAGGCCGCGATTGGGCCGGGGATGGCCGTTTTTTCCCGCTATGCGGCGGTGCTAGAAAGTAATGGCAAACCCATGAGCGTTCGCAAGGCGCTCGCGTTGATCAACAGCCTCAAGGACGAGTTGCTCGGCGAATCCATCGAGGAGCTGGATAAAGACACCCGCTGGGCTGTTCAGTGGTACGCTGAAGACGGCTTTAACTGGGGCGAAGCCGGGAAAGCCAACCTGCTGGCAAACGCGCAGGCCACGGCGGTCAACGGCCTGGTGGCAGCCGGCATTCTCGAAGTCGAAGGCAACCGCGTCCGCCTGATCAGCCCGGAAAACCTTCCCGCCGATTGGGCTCCCGAGACCGACCGCCGGCTAACGGTTTGGGAGATGACACACCATCTCCTGCGGATCTACTACCATCAAAAGCAGGGCGATGCTGCCACCGCTGCATTATTGCGCAAATTGGGCAGGAAAGCGGACGTGGCCCGCGACCTGGCCTACAAGCTCTTCACCGTCTGCGAAAAGCAAAAGCGCAGCGCCGAGGCCCAGGGTTACAACGCCCTCGTTCTCGGCTGGCCAGAGCTGTTAAGGCTGGCGCAGGAGCGTCCGGCGGCCACCACCCCAACCCAGGAAAAGCTGCTTTGAACCAAAAACAACAAGGTTGACAAACGGTTGACAAAGGGTTTACATTTGGTTCATGAGAACATTATTGGTTACATCGCCGACGTCCAGGATCAAAGCCAAAACCGTCAGCGATCTGGTTCCGAAAAAGCTGGCAGGCTGGCAGATAGAAACCTTGCCCTCGGGGTCCCTCGGGCAGGCATCCAAGGTCCCCGACGTTACCCTGGTGCAATTAGACGACAATACCCAGCCCGCCGCCCTAAAGGCCATCATGCCGCGTTTGGTTCAAATCCAGGGAAAAGGTCTCAAAGGGTCGTACGTGCTCTTTTCCATCAAGACGGCAAAGACGAAGCCGAGTGGCCGCCAGTTTCACTTCACCTCCTCGGCCATAGTCGGTCAGATCAACAGCCATCTACGGGCATTCCCAAACCCACAACTGGTTGATGTCACCTTTGCTCAGAATCCTTCCGATATAGCTGCGCAATTGGCTCACATCCGTTCTAAACTCGATCTTCCACTTCAAATACTGGACCTCCACCTCCCCCAGGCTGCTGCGCCGCGCCCCAGCCCCCTCGACGGCGTAAAGGAGGCTCTTCAAGCCACCCAGGACCTCCGAGTTTCCAACGGGAAGCTCTCGGCCGAGGCCGTTGCCACCGCCTTCGGCCTGAGTCTCAACCAACTCGCTACCTCACTTGGTCGCTCTAGGCAGGCACTAAGCAAGACGCCCGACGCGGCCGCCCTCCAGGACCAACTCGCCTTCTTCGAGCGCGTCGCCCGCCTCCGGGCCGTCCTGTCCGAAGGCCAATTTGTCAAATGGCTCCGGATGCCAAACCCAGAACTCGACGACCAGACGCCACTGGCACTGCTCGCCAGCGGTGAACGGCAGGTCGTCGCAGATCTGGTGGACGACATGCTCACAGGAGCACCAACTTGAAAGACCCTCTCGAATCTCTCAAAGCCGTTCTCGCCGTCGCAACCCCCATTGCGCTCAAAACGCAACTCTCTCGGCTGGTCCCCTTCATCGACCTCGTCGCTTACGATCCGCCTAATTGGCTCTTCACCTCAGGCAAGCCCAACCGCTACAACCCCGCGGGTATCCACTGCGCCTATTTCGCCGAGGCCAGGGACGTTGCCCAGACCGAATACGACGCCATGTGGCAGGGCCGGCGCGGCGCCGATCAACCCGTCATCACTTACACCGCCGAAGTCTCGCTCACACGCGTCCTCAACCTCACCCGGCCTGCTCTACGCAGGGCTCTGGGCCTGAGCGATAAAGAGCTGTACAAGACCTGGCGCCGAGCCACGCGCCCAACCCTCACGCAGCTCCTCGGCCAAGCCGTCACCGAGACCAAACTTTTTTCCGCTATCCGCTACCCCTCCAAAGCCGCGGTTGCCGCTGGACAACCCGGCATCAACCTGGTAATTTTTCGGGATTGCGTCCGATCTCCAGAATCGGTTCGCATCCTGGGGCCCTCGGCCAAGGCTCTCCAGGAATGGCCATGATATTGCAGAAGTTCTCTCCCTTTGACATATGGCCATCACAAATCACGAACGAGTTGGCAAGGCGCTGGAGTTTTTGACCTGCGGTCTCAAGCCGTTTGTCGAGCGCGAGCTCAAGAACACCTACCAGCAGAATTGGTTCGAGGAGACTCGAAAGACAATGGCCGCCAGCCAACTGCAATTTGTCGGCAGTGCCGACACCCCGCAGTGGGATGCCCAGGCGCTTTTGCTCACCCTCTGGAATCAATGGAACGAGGTCTTTCGCAAAACCCTCGGGCAGGCGGAACGCACTCTGATCAGTGAGTTGCGCGAGGTGCGCAACCGCTGGGCTCACCAGCGGCCGTTCAGCACCGACGACGCCTACCGTGCCCTTGATAGCGCCGCCCGGTTGCTGACCGCCGTTTCTGCGCCCGAGGCTTCCGAGGTTGAGAAAATCAAATTGGAGCTCCTCCGCGTCCGCTTCGACGAACAAGTTCGCACCGAAAAACGCAAGTCGGCCAGTACCGTGGTCGAAGGGGAGAACGTGGCCGGCCTCAAGCCGTGGCGCGAAGTCGTCACGCCGCACCGGGACGTGGCGTCCGGCAAGTACCAACAGGCTGAGTTCGCTGCGGACCTGTGGCAAGTCCACATCGGCGAAGGGTCAGATGAGTACCGCAATCCGGTTGAGTTCTTCCGGCGCACATTTCTGACCCAGGGTCTCCGCGATTTGCTTTCCGGTGCATTGCTGCGTCTCTCCGGCCAGGGCGGTGACCCCGTCATCGAGCTTCAGACCAATTTCGGTGGCGGCAAGACCCACTCCATGCTTGCGCTCTACCACATGTTTTGCGGGATGAAGGCAGCGGACTTGCCCGGCCTCGAGCCGGTGTTCGAGAAGTCTGCCCTGAGCAAAATCCCCGCCGCCAAGCGCGTCGTCATCGTCGGCAACAAGATTTCTCCCGGCTCCCCCAATCGTAAGCCAGACGGCACCCTGGTTCGGACGCTCTGGGGAGAACTGGCCTGGCAGCTTGGCGGCAAGGAAGGCTATGCGATGGTGAAGGAGGACGACGAACGCGCCACCAGCCCCGGCGATACGTTGCGCCTCCTGTTCAACAAGTATTCGCCGTGCGTCATTCTTATTGACGAATGGGTGGCCTACGCGCGCCAGTTGCACGAAGCCGCCGACCTGCCCGGTGGACGGTTCGAGACGCATTTCACCTTTGCGCAAACCTTGAGCGAAGCCGCGAAGGCGGCCAAAAACACCCTCCTCGTCGTCAGCATCCCCTCCAGCGAAAGTGGTGTCGTTAGCCCGCACGGTAGCGAAATCGCCGACGTGGAGGTTGGCGGAGAACGCGGGCGCCATGCGCTCGAACGCCTGAAGAACGCCATCGGTCGCGTGGAGTCCTCCTGGCGGCCCGCCAGCGCGGAAGAAGGATTCGAGATTGTTCGGCGGCGCCTGTTTGAGCCCATCACCGACCCGCAGTTGTTCGTCGCCCGCGACGCGACTGCCAAGGCGTTCATGGAGCTTTATCGCGCGCACCAACAGGAGTTTCCACCGGAGTGTCGCGAGGCCGATTACGAGAAGCGCCTCAAAGCCGCTTATCCAATTCATCCGGAGATTTTCGACCGTCTCTACTCAGATTGGTCCACCTTGCTGAAATTTCAGCGTACCCGCGGCGTGCTGCGCCTCATGGCTGCCGCGATTCATTCGCTATGGGAAAAGCAAGACCGCAACCCACTCATCATGCCGGGGAGCGTTCCGATAGATGAGTCCCGGGTGCAATCCGAACTTACCCGCTATCTGCCCGACAACTGGATTCCGGTCATTGAGAAGGACGTGGACGGGCCTAACTCCCTGCCACTGCGAATCGACCAGGAAAGACATCAAATGTTCGGTCGCTACGCCGTTTGTCGCCGGGTTGCGCGCACTATTTATCTTGGCTCGGCGCCGACTGCGAAAGTGGCCAATCGGGGTTTGGAGGAGCGGCGTGTGAAACTCGGCTGCGTACAGCCGGGCGAGTCTCCGGCCATCTTCGCCGATGCGCTGGGGCATCTTACTCGCCTCGCGACCTACCTCTACGCGGACGGCGCACGCTACTGGTATTCCACCCAGCCCACCGTCACCAAGCTCGCCGAGGACCGCGCCGAGCTGATGAAGTCCGACCCGGACGCCGTAGTGGATGAAGTGAAGAGTCGCATTTTGCTGGAGTCCAAGCAGCGTGGCGATTTCAGCCGCGTCCATCCGTTCCCGCCCACAAGTGCGGACATTCCCGACGACTTCGTCGCCCGGCTCGTCATCCTTGGTGTCGAATATACGCACATCAAGGACCAGGAAAGCCCTGCTATCGTCGCCGCGAAAGCAATGCTCGAAAACCGCGGCAGCAGCCCGCGTATTTATAAGAACACCCTCGTCTTTCTCGCCTCGGATAAGACACGTCTTACCGATCTTGATGAATCCGTCCGGCATTACCTCGCATGGAATTCCATCGTTGAGGAGTCCGAGGAATCCGAAGGCCAAGAGCCAACGCTAAACCTCGACGCCCATCAGCGCCGCCAAGCCAAGACCCAGCGAGACAGTGCTCAAACCACCGTCAACGCGCGCATCCAGGAGACCTACCAGTGGCTCCTTGTACCGACACAAACTAAGCCCCAAGACTTGGTGCAGTGGCAGGCCTTTCGGCTGCAAGGTCAGGAGGCCCTCGCTGTTCGCGCCAGCCGCAAGCTCAAGAACGACGAGTTGCTTATCCCCAAGCTCGCGGCCTCACGGCTGCGCCTTGAGCTCGACAACGTCCCCCTTTGGCGCGGGGATCACGTCTCCATCAAGCAACTCGGTGAAGACTTCGCCCGCTACCTCTATCTGCCGCGCCTCCGCAACGCCGAGGTCTTGGTCGAAGCCATCCGGGACGGCGTCACCCTGCTCACTTGGCAGCAGGACTCCTTTGCCTACGCCGACAGCTTCGACGACGCGGCCAAGCGCTACCGAGGCCTCCGTTTTGGTCAGCACATCATCATCACCGACGACACCCAGTCCGGCCTGCTGGTTAAGCCCGATGCGGCTCAGAAACAGTTTCAGGCCGAACAAGCCGCCACTGCCGTCGCGGTGGGAGCCGGGGCATCAGCAACCCCGACCGGCCAGGCTCAGTTCGCCAACACCGGCGAGACGGGGGCGGCGCCAGGAACGACCGCCACCGCCGCGCAGCAAAAGCCGAAGCGGTTCTTCGGTTCAGTGAAGCTGAATCCCCAGCGCGCTGGCCGCGACGCTGGCAAAATCGCTGAGGAGATCATTCAGCACCTGACCCTCCAGCCAGGCGCCACCGTCGAAGTCACCCTCGAAATCCAGGCCCAAATCCCCGAAGGGGCCGCCGACACCACTGTACGCGTAATCACGGAAAACGCCCACACCCTGAAATTCACCACCCACTCGTTTGAGCAAGAGTAGCACCAAAATCCAAGATTATGAGCACCGAGGCCATCTCCGAATCCACCTTCCTCCGCGAATTCACGCGCGAGCTCCATAATAGGAATGCCGCCGTCTTTGCCGGTGCCGGGCTTTCGATGGCCTCTGGCTACATTGACTGGAAAGAACTTCTCAAGGACGTCATCACCGTAAATATTCGGTGAATGACAAGAACGGGGTTACGGCGGAGACATCGGCTCCATAAACTATTTTCAGGGGAACCCATTTTGTTCGGAACATCCGCCTCATCCCCTGGTAGCCTTGCCTTCCAGTGACTGAGGCTGAGGCAACACTTCGGTTGGAAAACATCCAGTTGCGCAAGCAGGCTCGTTATTACAAGAGCCTGCATGCGCGAGCTCTGGCTAAGCAACAGGAGCTGGAGGACCAA
>JBAXTC010000940.1:0-2746 GCA_037130375.1 Verrucomicrobiota bacterium
CCAATCCGTCGGCCGGGCTGCACACCTCACCCCGGCCTGCCATTGCGAGCAAGTCGGCTTTGGCCTGCGCGCAGACTTCGGGCGTGAAGGTGCGGAACTCGCCCTCGGCCATCGCCTCATGCGGAACGCGATTGAGAACCGTGCCGCCGGAAATCGTGGCGACGTTGACGGTCAGGCTGCGGGAATAGTCCGTAAGGGCGGCAACGCGCTGAACCGTCTGGCCGAGCTGAACGATTGCATTGGCGCCGTGAGCGTGTTTTCCGCCGGCATGAGACCCGCGGCCGCTAACGGTGACGCGCCACGTGCCCCGGCCTTTGCGCGCCACCACCATCATGCGCTGGTTGCCGACACGGCCCTCGGCCTCGAAGACCAGCGCCGCCAGCGTGCCGCGGTCGAAGTGACGGCGGCACACGTCGCCGAAATCGGGCGAAAAACATTCTTCAGAGGAGTTCCAGATCAGCTTCCAGGAAATAGCTTCAAATACCTTTGGGGCGTGCGTCCGGAGGGCAGATAACAGCAGCCACATCATGACCGACCCGCCTTTGATGTCGTGCGTGCCGGGGCCGAAAATCCGGTCGCCTTCAGGCTGCCAATGGAAGTTGTTTCGCGCTTCCTCTTCCGGCGGAAAGACCGTGTCGAGATGAGAAATCAAGGCAATGCTCTTGGGCGAGCTCCCACGCCGCGTGAGCACGAGGTGGTCGCCCCATGCCGGATTGGCGCAGGGCACGAACTCAGCGCTGAAGCCGAGGGGCGCAAAAGATTCGGCTGTGAGCCGGGCAACGCGGTTCACGCCGTCCCGGTTTGCAGTGTAACTGTTGATGCCGACCATCTGACGCAGCATCTCCAGCGCGGCCGGCAGTTGGGTGTTCAGGTATTCCCGTAACGAAGCAATATTAACCATGCCCGTCAGAATGGAGCGGTGGCGGGCGGAGGTCAATTCCGGGGTCTTATGACGAGAAGGACTCGTTTGGCCTGAGCATCAAACTCTTCTCCTGTCTGCGACAACAAGCCTGCTGTCAGGACTCCCGGGCGGATTCAAGAACCTGCAAAATCGTAGCCGTCGGCGGCTACGATTTTTTGAAACCACCCTGTCAGGACTCTCAGCGCCGCATTTCCCGCTCGCCTTTTCCCTCGCGCTCGGTCAGCTTCTCCACTGTTCAGCGGCCGGAATGTGGGCTGCTGATTTGTCATGCTGAACCAACTTTCTATTTCCGAACTCGTGGCGAAGCTGGCCGGGCGCGAGGTCTCCTCCCGCGCCGCCACGCAGGCATGTCTCGACCAAGTCCGCCGCGTCGATGACCATATCCGGGCGTTCATCAGCTACGACGCGGCAGACGCGCTGGCGCAAGCCGACGCGGCGGACCAGGCGCTCGCCAATGGCCAGACCCACGCCGAGCGACCTTTGCTCGGTGTGCCCATCGCCATCAAAGACGTTATCGCCGTGAAAGGTCAGCCGCTCAATTGCGGCTCCAAAATTCTGGGCAACTTTGTTTCCCCTTATGACGCGACGGTGATTGAAAAGCTGAGGACAGCGGGTGCGGTGGTTTTTGGCCGGGTGAACATGGACGAGTTTGCGATGGGCAGCTCGACGGAGAACTCCGCCTTCCAAATCACCCGCAATCCCTGGGACACCTCGCGCATTCCCGGCGGCTCTTCGGGCGGGTCCGCGGCGGCGGTGGCGGCGGATGAGTGCCTGGCGGCGCTCGGCTCGGACACCGGCGGGTCAATTCGCCAACCGGCGGCGCTGTGCGGCTGTGTGGGCCTCAAACCCTCTTATGGCCGTGTCTCGCGCTATGGCCTGGTGGCCTACGCCTCGTCGCTCGACCAGATTGGCTGTTTCACCAAACATGTGCGGGACGCCGCAACCGTCGCGGGCGTCATCAGCGGCCACGATCCCCGTGATTCCTCGAGCGTGCCGCAGCCCGTTCCGAACTATCCGGCGAGCTTGACCGGTGACATCAAGGGACTGAAGCTGGGGCTGGCCAAAGAGTACATGATCGGCGGGCTGGAGCCGGAAGTGAAACGGGCCGTCGAATGCGCCGTGCAGCAACTGACTCGACTGGGCGCGGAAGTCGTGGAAGTGTCCCTGCCGCACACAGACTACGCCATCGCGACCTACTACATCATCGCGACCGCAGAGGCTAGCGCCAACCTGGCGCGCTTCGACGGCATCCGATATG
The DNA here is from genome assembly GCA_037130375.1 of Verrucomicrobiota bacterium. Lineage (GTDB taxonomy): Bacteria > Verrucomicrobiota > Verrucomicrobiia > Limisphaerales > UBA8199 > JAPLUA01. The sequence continues at coordinate 2,181 of JBAXTC010000940.1, forward strand.
GGTTGCGCGTTGGAGGGGCCGACCCGATCGAACTCTACAGCAAAACGCGCGGCGCCGGCTTCGGCTCGGAAGTGAAGCGCCGCATTATCCTGGGCACTTACGTCCTGAGCAGCGGCTACCATGACGCCTATTACCTGCGCGCGCAAAAGGTCCGCACCTTGATCCGCAACGACTTTCTCAAGGCGTTCGAAAAGGTGGATGCCATCGTTACGCCGACCTCTCCCACCGCCGCATTCAAGATCGGCGAGAAATCCGAGAACCCATTGCAGATGTACCTGATGGACATCTTCACCATCTCCTGCAACCTGGCCGGCATCTGCGGCATCAGCGTCCCCTGCGGCTTCACCATCTCTCAACCACGTTTACCCATCGGTCTGCAACTGCTGGGCAAACCATTTGAGGAAGAGACAATCCTGAGAATCGCCCACGCTTACGAGCAGAGCACCGCCTGGCAGAAGGAGAAACCGCCGCTCATCGCGCTCAGCTAACACGGGCAAAGGATGTCGCCGCGTGGCCCAGGGCGGATTCAAGAACCTGCAAAATCGTAGCCGCCGACGGCAGTCGGC
>JBAXTC010000941.1:0-2744 GCA_037130375.1 Verrucomicrobiota bacterium
GCTTGCCCGGCACGGTTGAGCATGGTAACGCAGCCGGTCGCGTCCAGCGCCAGCACCATCGTCTGGGTGGTATCCAGATAGCGCTGGCTGCGGGTTTCGCTTGTGCGCAGTTGGCTTTCCGCTTCTTCCTTCTGATGACGAGCAAGGCTCGATGGGTAGATACTCGCGATGCTCAACTGAATACTATCGCGAAAACGATCCATCAGATGGTGACTCTGCTGAGTGAACGCGTTCTCCTTCTTGTCGAGGATGCAGATCGTGCCGAAAATCTCGCCGTTCGGCCAGGTGAGAGGAACGCCGCAGTAGGAGATCATGCCCAACTTGATGTCCGGATTGTGGTCCCAGTGCGGGTCTTTCAGGGAATTGGGAACCACCAGTTTGCGCCGGGTGCTCATGACGGTTTCGCAGTATAGCCCCGTATCCAGCGGGGCCTTTTCGCCGTGATGGTAAACGTTGCCGGGGCTGTGGCTGCTGAGGAACACCTCGATGTCGCGGGCATTCACCCGCATGATCAGCGCCGCCGGAACGCCCGCGATCTCCGCCAGCATATCAATGGTGACCTGCCAGTTCTCGATCACCTTCTCGGGCACATCGATGTCATCCAGGACCGGGTATTTTGGCTCATTTGATTCGGCTGACATCATTCGATCCTTGCTTAGAGGTGGGGGGTTTTCACATTGGAGAGCGGAGGCGTCGCGTCGCTCCTGGTTGAAGACTCCGATAACTTAACTTAGTCGGCACAGGTTTTGGGACGCCGAAACATGCTCCGAACGTCGTTGGCACTCGTCGTCCTGAACAATATCCTCGCGGCGATCACCCCGATTCATCACGTGATACATCGCTCCCTCAATGCGCAGTTTGCATGACATCCAAGCTAACTACCTGCGGCAGCCAAAAGTGTCAATAGTGACTTCTACATCGCTCCCATAGAATCACGGTCCTGACCGCTTCTCGGGACTATTTGAGCCCGAGGAACAGGATGACCAGGTCAATCACGAACAGCAGCACAATCGTCACTTCCAGGATCAACATCCAGCGGTTGATTCGGTCGTGATTGAGCAGTTGGTACAAATCGTCGAGGGTCTGCAGCTTCTTGTCGATCGTCCGGTGCCAGTCACTTAAGTGAAAACGGGCGGAGATGTTTTCGTAAATGCGCGCCAGGTGCCAGTCGCCGAAGAACTTGGTGATGTTGGACAGCTCGTCGCTGAACCGTGCCAGGTCGATGCGGATTTCGCGCAGCTCGCGGAGGATGCTGGCGCGCCCGCGCGTCGGCCGCGCGCCGAGATCCCGGTACGCGCGGTCCAGCGAATCGTCCAGAATGCGGTCGTATGCCTCGAGCTCCGCCAACTGCAGGTTGGCCAACTCCATCACATATAACGTTTCGTCAAAGTTCTGAGGCTCATCAATAATCAGCGCCGCGTCCCAGTCGATCACTACCAGGTCGCGTTGGTAGTAGCTTAGGAAACGGCCCGTGGATTCCTCCGCCTCCTGTTTCGAGAGCAGGTCAATTTCGGGTTCCTGGGTGAGCAACGAAGCGACCGCGCGGCGATTGGCCCTCCACCAGTTCTCCGCGCTCAATGCTGCGCCCTCTTCGGTCAACACCGGCGATTCGATGCAGAAAACCGTGTAGGCTTCCTCCTCGGCGAGCTGGCTCACCGGCCGGACATAATGCGACGCCAGCTCGTTGCGCACCTCCTCCGCCAGGCGCCGGACTTCCTCGTTCAGTGAGCCGTTGCTGAACTGCAGATCGTGATATGCCACCAGACCCTCGACTTGCGAGACCTCGAACGGAACGCGAACGCTGATGCTGATGGCGCCCACGGGCAGCAGCTTGATCACTCGATCGACCCGCACCGGCCCATGCGGACCGATCCGTTCCAACGGCGGCAGTCGAACCATTTGTGGCCGGTAGAAGAAAAGCTGGCGCGGACTGCGCTTGCTGGCATCGACCACGAACTGCGCCACCGGCTGCCCGAGCAGCTCGCGCACCGGCTGGCGGGTCATCTCGTAGGCCACATCAAAGGCATAGATATAAACCACCTCGCCTGTGTAGCATTTAATTCGCGCCTGGGAGGGCTTCTGTTCAGGGCTTTTGGGCGGTTCCACAGACGCAATCATACTCCCCAAGTTACCTTGCCTCCAGGCAAAAGTCAAAGGCCGGTTCTCGTCAGCCGCGCGTCAAAGAAATCAAAAAACTGGGCAGCGCACCAGCCGCTGCCCAGTTTGATACTGCGTCATCTCAGGCGTGGTCACCCGAGGTCTAAGCGGAGGACGGCGATCGCCGCGCTCCGCCCAGGTTAATTACCGGGCGAGGCGGATTAAGCTTGGACCCGCGTCGATTTGCACCGTGACCGGCGGCGCAACGTTGCCCGCCGTGACGGCCGTCCAGGTTCCCGAGGTCGGAGACGCTTTCGTCTGCACCGTGAACAGGCCGTCCTCGACATTCCAAGTGAGGGTCACGTGGCTGCTGTCGGGCCTGGTGATGCTCACGGTCGGCCGCGGCGCCGGCACCGGCACCGGGTTGCTAATGACCGTATATACCGTCTGCTCGTTCGGAGTGTTCGGACCGGCCGCCACGTTGTTGGCGTTGTTAATCGTCCCCTTGGCCGCGATGCAGATCTGACGCGTGTTCATCGCTACATACGGGTTGGACGTCGCGAAGCCCAGCACGTTCGCCGGATCCTGGTCGTGATTCACAAACGGGTAGAACGAGTGACTAAACCAGTTGAAGTTGACTCCATCAA
>JBAXTC010000942.1:0-2739 GCA_037130375.1 Verrucomicrobiota bacterium
GCGAAGTCAAACTGGCCGCGATACTGGTTTCGCAGGGCAAAAAAGTCTGCCGCCGCGACCAGGGCGTCATAGACCGCGTGGAGGGCTTTTCGGGGCACCGTGGGCAACCCTGTGACGCCCAAGGACGCCCAGTGGCCATCCTGACGCCGCTGCGCGATCTTGCGAATGTCCTCGGCGTTGATGCTGTCGGCGGTGTGCCGAACCCGATCCCGCAGGCTCCGGGCGATGGCCTTCTCGACCGGCAGGAAGGTCATCACGTTGAGCAGGGCGTCAATGTCCAGGCTATCCAGGTGCGAATCGAGCTTCAGGATGTCGGCGACCATGCTGGATAGCCGGTCATAGCTGCTGCCCCGGCTGGCGCTGTCGCGCCAGTGGGAGAGGCAGGCAACCACGTTCTGCTTGGCGGTCGGCGGCAGGACCAGATGTTGCATGGAAAACGGAAGTCCACCGTTTAAGTGGTGCGCGTAATCGGTCAGGAGCAGGCGAATCAAAAGGTTCCGCAGGCTGGGCGTCTCCTCGGCATAGCCGAAGGTGGTCTTGACCATCTGCCAGAACGGGCCGTCGAGGCCCAGTTTGGCGACCATATCCCAGGCGGGAGGAGGGGTGCCAAGATCAGGCTCGCCTTTGTCATGGAGCAGCAACTCGTCCTCCGGCTCGCCGGGACCGTCGTCTTCGCGCAACACGCCTGGCTTCGACCGGACCTGGGTGTAGCTGACGCCGGTGACCCGGAACCCGGCGAGTGAGTGAAAGAGCGCCAGGACGATGGTGAGCGGGTCGGGTTGGTCGGCCCGCAGCAGCACCGCCAGCATCTTCCGGTCGAGGTCAATCTCGGTGTCCTGGGGCGAGACCAACGACTGAAGCTTCTTGAACCGCTCCCTATTGTCGAAAAACTTCTTCCGCTCCTCGATGTGGGGGCGGAGCGCCTGGTTGGCCAGGCTGAGTTCGTCCAGGATGATCGAGGCCCGGTCGGCGCGAAAGGGGTGGCTGTATAGCCGGATGTCCAGGAGCCAGTCGTCATCGTAATCCGGCTCGGGCGTGGGCGAGTAGATCAGGTAGCGGCCCGTGGGGTCTTCCCGCTCGACGCGGATTTTGACCGCCAACGCGCCTTCCTGGTCGAGCCGCAGGACTTTGATGTCCGGCACCGCCAGCGCGGCCAGCGTGTCCTCGAACTCGCGCTGCGGGTCGTTCCAGAACACAACGCGTTTGCCCTGTTCGTGGAACAGGCGGTTCAGGGCGGTGTCAATTTGGGGTTTGTCCATTGGCTATGTTGTTACCCGCTTTGCAGGACAATGCGGAAAACGCTTATTCCATTCGGCGAGATTCAAGAAAGCAACGATATACCCTCGCAGCCACGGAGTCCCCGGCTTAGGATCGCCACAGGCTTTTCTAAGCCGATCCAAGGCGTTCAGCATCATCGCCGCATCCATTGAAGACAGGCCCACGAGAACAATGTATTTCAAAGGTTTGTCGGGCAAACGGCGATCCAGATGCAGATATAAAATCGTGTCTTTAAATTTTTGGGCCAGCACGCTCCGAAAATATGCTTCCGTTGATAGTTCTTTGGTAAACTGAGCCACACTGTGGGCCTTATGTAGCGGCGGGATGGCCACCTCCTCCGGGTCTTTCAGCTCAACAAGCCAAAGATCATTGGCCCAATCACACAGAAAATCGACCGCTTTGAGGCAATGGCTCATGCCGTGCTTGGCATCATCAAACTTCTCAGCCTGAAGCACGCCTTGAAAATCGATCTCAATATCCCCTTCGGAGAGTTTCACGGTGGTTATTTGGTGGTGCCGAGTGATTTATTCAATTCAAGTTCATATAACCGCGTGTATTCGGCGGCAATCAGGTTCGGCTCAATAGCCGCGTAGTTGTCGGCGGGCGTGACTTGAACACCTTCCTTGCCTTCCGCCGTGAAAAGCGAGAAATAGCGAACCGTCAGCGTTTGCGCTCGTTGCAATTCCAACTCCTTTAGGAAGCTGTAGCTATGGGTGGCGATGAATATCTGGACCCCTAATTTCCCCAGGGTCAATAAAATCCGCGCCACATGCTGCATCATCGAAGGATTTAGGTTGGCTTCCGGCTCATCCCAAAAAAGCGTCGTGCCGCTCTGGAGGGAGCCGTTGCGAATCAGCAGCGATAGCAAGGCCAGTTTTCTCATGCCTTCGGCCACCAGGGTAATCTCCAGTTCTCCGGCTCCATCTTTCAGGAAAAAGTTTTCACCCTCACAGACAACCGTTCCAGCAACGACGCTGCCAATCACCTCCAACAACCCCTGCCGCTCTTCATCCGGTTTTCCTCTCAACAACGGAACATAGGCCAGATCAATGATGTCCGCGTATATCTCCTCAAATTGCGTGTCATACTTGGAGTAAATCGACCGGAAGCCCGGAGCCATCGATAGCATCTCTTTTACGGGAATATAAACGGGCGTGCTCACATCATGCCAGCGCCCAGTGATGGCCACTTCTTTTCCGTTGCCGCCAAAAGCGAGCTTGACCAGCTCCTTCTCCCAATGCAGTTGGACCTCGGCCTTGTTATGCCCCCCGCCGCTTTTGCGGCGGGCCAAACGATTCACTTGCCCTTCGGAAGGGCGGAAGACGCGTGCGAGCTTTTGCCCCATTGTTGGCAAATCCCTCTTGTCCTGTGAAGCATACTGGAGGGCGTACATCAACTTCAGTAGATGCGTCTTGCCCGTGCCGTTCGCGCCTACGAAGACATTGATTCCCGGCACAAACT
>JBAXTC010000943.1:0-2736 GCA_037130375.1 Verrucomicrobiota bacterium
ATTTGGTGTGGTCAACCAGCAGAACAGTCTGACGTGCATTACGGACTGCGCGGCGGTTGCGGTCGGCGCTTTCAAGGTCGGCGGCCGCAGGGCCGAAATCCCGGTCGAGACCGTCGGCGCCAATAAAGCAGAGATAGCCGCGGAGTTGGTCGAGCGTGGCGGTGGCGAGGAGACCGACGGTGTCCATGCGATCTGGACGATATTGTCCGCCGAGCAGAATCACCGAGATGCCCGGCGTGTCGAGCTCGATGGCCAGCCGCGCGGAAGAGCATATAATCGAAAGCCGCCGGCGGGTTTTCAGGAACGGGAGCATTTGAAAACAGGTGGTGCCGGAGTCGAGATATATCTGCTCATCCTCGCCGATAAGGTCGGCTGCGAGTCGTCCGATGACCTGCTTGGCATCGACGTTGCGTTTGCCTTTGGAGCGGAACGAGTAGTCGGACGGACGCCGAAGGGTCGCCCCTCCGTACACAAGCTCGATTTCCCCCGCACCGGCCAGGGCTTTGAGGTCGCGGCGAACGGTAGCTTCGGATGCAGACAGGCCCACCGCCAAGTCTTTGGCGGTGACATGGCGCTTTTCATATATGGCCGCAAGTATTTTTTCGCGGCGTTGACCGAACGAGTTCATGTTCTTTCCCGAGGCTCCCAATGCCATCGGCGCTACTGTCCAGACGTGTGGGCAAGAGCACTCGCCCAAACCGACCCGAACTGCGCCATCGGGTTCCACGAGATGCATTAAACACGGTTCTGACCGAATATCAACATATTTCGATCGATATCTGATTGACTTGTGATCGTCTATAGTCAAATATTGACGGAATTAAGTATAAAGTTCAATCACGAACCGGTTTATCATGCCAACGCTTACATTGCCGCAAGCAGGCAAAGTTGCCTCGAACGCCACGGTCCTCCGGTGGCGGAAGAAGGTGGGAGATGCTGTTGCCAAAGGAGAAGTTATCCTCGAAGTCGAGACTGATGACGGGCTGATTGAAATAGAATCGGCCCTTGATGGCACAGTGCAGGATGTGCTGGCTCCGGCCGGCATGACGATTCCCATCGGTTCGCCCTTGGCCGTTATTGGCGGCGCGGCGCTGCAACAGTCCAGTCAACCCTCTCAAACCAAGACCACTACCATGTCCGATACGAACGTTCCAACAGGCAAGGTAATCCCCATTCTTATGCCCAAGGCTGGGCAAAGCATGGAAGAGGGCGTCCTGGTCAAGTGGCATGTCCAACCCGGCGCGACGATTGCCAAGGGTGCGATTATTTTTGAAATCGAGACCGACAAGGCGACGATGGAGGTGGAAGCCACGGACTCCGGCCGGCTTGCCCGCATCGTGGTTGCCGAAGGCGGCGCGAGCCCGGTGCTTCTGCCGGTGGCCTACATGGCGGATAATGATGCCGACGCTGATGCATTCATCGCCGCCCAGGGCGGAGGTGGGGTGCCGTCGGTTGCCGCAGTTAGTGCTGCTCTCCCGACGGGAGCCGAGAAGCCGGCGGTGGGGGTGTCGGCCGCGGCTGCCACCACCGAGACAGGCCGTGTAAAGGCATCCCCCGCCGCCCGCAGGCTTGCTGGCGAGCGTGGCGTGGACTTGTCCGCGGTTGCGCGAGGTTCCGGCCCGGGTGGGCGTATCCTTTCCACAGATATTCCCGCCACGAGCGTTGCGAAGCCGGCGGTTGCTGCGGCGGCGCCGGTGATCCAAGGCGATTTGCCGGCCGGGATGGCGCGTAAGAGGATGAGCGGAATGCGCAAGGCCATCGCCCGCAACCTGACTCTTTCAAAGACCACGATTCCCCATTGGTATATCAGCTCGCGCATCAACGCCGGGCCAATGATGACCTTTTACAAGAGCCAGAAGGCCAAGTTTGCCTGCAGCCTGAACGATGTGATTGTGATGGGGTGCGCCAAGGCGATTATGACGTTTCCGGCCATGCACAGCCGCGTGGACGGCGAATCGGTCCTTGAGTTTTCGGGAGCGAACATTGGCATTGCGGTGGGGATGGACGAAGGACTGGTTGTCCCGGTGGTTATGAATGCCGAGAAGTTAACCCTGGAACAACTGGGTCTTGAAACCAAGCGACTGGCGAACCAGGCCCGCGCGGGCAAGATCGAGAACATGGGGCAGGGCATCTTCACCATTTCCAATCTCGGCATGTTCGGGGTGGATAACTTCGTGGCGATCATCAATCCGCCCGAGGCCGCCATTCTGGCGGTTAGTGCCGTGCGAGAGGATGTGATCGTGAAAGACGGTGCGATCAAGGCCGGGCAGACGATGAACCTCACCCTCAGCGCCGATCATCGGCTGATCGATGGCACGCTGGGCGCGCAGTTCATGGCGAGGCTCAAGGTGCTGCTCGAAGAGCCGGTTCAGTTGATCGTGTAGGATTCGCCGCCGAAAGTTAATTTGTCATGAGCAAGCACTATACTATTGCCGTTTTGGGCGCCGGGCCAGGGGGATATGTGGCGGCGTTGAAGGCCGCACAACTGGGAGCGAGCGTCGTTCTGGTCGAGAAGGAACACCTCGGCGGAACCTGCCTGAACTTTTCAGACAGCATTCAATGCGTTTTAAACATGTTATTCAGCAGCAACGTTAAATTAGATGGTAAATTTAGAATAAAAATTATTAAACCCTAATGTTAACCAAAAAAAAAATATACTGACCATGGAATCACAGGCTTTTAAAGTGGTTTTCGTATCTCCGTGAGAAGCACCAGGTTGGTCTCCCCCTGAACCCT
>JBAXTC010000944.1:0-2735 GCA_037130375.1 Verrucomicrobiota bacterium
GGTGGCACTGGGGCTATTGGCGAATCAAAACCAGATCGGCCAGGACATCGGCACCCCTCAGACCCCTTCCGCGTTGCGCCGCAACTGGTCGGAATTGGAGCAGTCGCGGGTGACGTTGTAGCCTTTGAGGGGCAGGATGTGCTCGTGGACGGCGTCAATGATGTCCACCGCGAAGGGGAAGAAGGCGTCTTCCACTTCGTCGGCTGGGGTGATCCAGTTGCGGGCACCCACGACCACGGGCGGGGCGTCCAGTTCATCGAAGGCGAACTGCGTGATTTTGGTGGCCATGGTTTGCAGTGCGCTGCCGCGCTCGCAGGCATCCGAGGCCAGCAGAATCTTGCGGGTCTTCTTCACCGACTCGATCACCTTCGCATAGTTGAACGGGACGATCGAGCGGGCGTCGATCACCTCGCAAGAGATGCCCCACTTTTCCTCGAGCTGCCGGGCGGCATCCAAGGCGCGATAGAGTGTCGCGCCGATGGTAAGGATCGTCAGATCCTGGCCGGTTTTCTTGATATCGGGTTCGCCGAATGGGACCTCGTAATAACCGGCAGGCACACCGCCTTTGACGAACTGTTCGGGCTCATCGTAGATTCGCTGGCTCTCGAAAAAGACCACCGGGTCGGAGCCCACGAGGGCGGAGTTCATAAGTCCCTTTGCGTCATAAGGGGTGGCCGGAAAGACGACTTTGAGGCCGGGAATATGGGCGCACATGCTGGTCCAGTCCTGCGAGTGCTGGGCGCCGTACTTCGAGCCGACGCTGACGCGGAGGACCACGGGCATCTTGAGGAGGCCGCCGGACATCGATTGCCATTTGGCCATCTGGTTGAAGATTTCATCGCCGGCACGCCCCATGAAGTCGCAGTACATCAGTTCGACCAGCGGTCGGCCGCCTTCCAGAGCGTAGCCGACGGCGCTGCCGACAATCGCGCCTTCGCTGATCGGCGAATTGAAAAGGCGGTGATAGGGCAATGCTTCGGTGAGGCCGCGATAAACTGCGAAAGCGCCGCCCCAATCACGGTTTTCCTCGCCATAGGCGACCAGAGTGGGATCGACATAGAAGCGGTCGAGGATGGATTCGAAGATTGCGTCCCGGATGCCGACGCACTTGCTTTTGGGGAGTTTGTGGCCCTTGTCATCGAAGGCAGATCGGCTGCGTTGGGCCAACTGTTTGACCCGGGGATTCTCCTCCTTGGTGATGAGCACTTCTGGCTTTCGGCCAGGCTCCATGGACTCGATTTTCTGGTTGGAGAACATCGTGCGATCGAGGATACAGTTCTTGAGCTTCAGATCGCTGCGCGGGCTGATCTGCATGTCCACGGCCTTCTTGAAGGCCTTGAGAATCATGGCCTCGGCCTGGGCGTGGATCTGGTCGATCTCAGCGCGGGTGCAGATATTGGCATCAACGAGTTCCTGCGCGAAGCAGACAAGCGAGTCTTGCTGCCGCCAGGCATCCACTTCCGATTTTTCGCGATAGCTGGAGGCATCCGAGGGTGAATGGCCGGAGAACCGATAGGTGACGGTGTCGAGCAGGACGGGGCCGTTTTTATCTTCGATGATTTTCTTCTTGCGACCGATGGCGTCGATCACGGCGAGAGGGTTGTAGCCGTCCACCCGTTCGGCATGCATTTGTTCGGGGTTGACGCCCGCGCCCAGCCGGGCGAGAACCTTGAAGCCCATGGTCTCTCCGACGGGCTGGCCTCCCATGCCGTAGAAGTTGTTGGCGAAGTTAAGAATGAGGGGCAGGCCGCCGCGATGGGCTTCGTCCCAGAGCAGCTTGAATTGGTCCATGGTGGCGAAACAGATGCCTTCCCACACCGGGCCGCAGCCGGCGGACGCATCGCCGATGTTGCAGATGATGATTCCAGGCTTTTTGTTGACGTGCTTGTAGAGGGCGGCGCCGACGGAGATGTCGCCGGAGCCGCCGACGATGGCGTTGTTGGGCATGACGCCGAAGGGCGGGAAGAAGGCATGCATGGAGCCACCCATGCCACGGTTGAAGCCGTAGTCTTTGGCAAATATCTCCGCCAGCGCGCCATAGACGAGGTAGTCCATGGCCAGATCCTGAGTGGAGCCGGTGGCATCCTTCTCGACGACGCGCAACGTGTCGCCGCCGAAGTAGCCGCGCATGATCTTAAGCAGGGCTTCATCGGAAAGCTTGGTGATGGCGGAAAGGCCCTTGGCCAGGATGTCTCCGTGACTGCGATGCGAGCCGTAGATGTGGTCATCGACGCCCAGGAGATAGGCTTGACCGACCGCGGACGCTTCCTGGCCGATGGAGAGGTGGGCCGGCCCGCGATGGCTGTATTCAATGCCTTGGAAACTGCCGCGGAGCTTGATTTCGTTGAGCATGTTTTCAAAGGCCCGGATGATCTCCATATCACGCTGGATGCGCAGGAGGTCAGGCTTCGAGAAGCTTTTGGAGGCGAATTCTTCCTTGCAGGTTTTCGCGTATTGATTGAGTGGGATGGGGGCGAACTCGAGCCGGCCGGGGCGGCGATTCTCGACGGGACTGATGATTTGGATTTTTGGCATGGTATCAATTGATTCTTATTCAATAAATAAAATAGATTGGCGATGATAAAGGGCGATGTTAAAGGCTCGGGTCGTCTTATTCCTCGGGGTAGTCCACTTGAATGCCTCGCGCGCTGAGGAAATCCATCCACTCGGGCGTTGGGGCGCGGTTGGTCACAATCCGGGCGACCAGGTCCCAGTCCACCACCTTGCACAGCGAA
>JBAXTC010000945.1:0-2734 GCA_037130375.1 Verrucomicrobiota bacterium
TTATTGCTCTTTTTGAATGTGAACTGTCTGAAAGAAGATTCACTGGCCGCACTTGCAAGCCGCCTTAAACGCAGGTGGTAGTTCACCATCGCAGCGTCGGCGTTGTAAAAAGAGAGCAAAAACAACGAAAACGGCTAAGGTCTTGGGTCAGGGTGGTTTCAAGAAATCGTAGCCGCCGACGGCAGTCGGCGCTAATCTCAGCCATTGGGGAAAAGTGCGCCGACTGCCGTCGGCGGCTACGATTTTGGAGGTTCTTGAATCCGCCCTGGTCTTGGGTCCATTTCTGGTTTCCGAGCTTTAGGGGGTGGCGATTACACGGTAAAATTGAGTGCTTGCGAGGATCGGGTCGTTAACCAGGACGGTGCTACCGGTGCCGGGAAAATTGGTGATGGAGTTCCAGGAGGCCGGTTGTAAGGAGGGAGTGCGAAATACATTGTAATTATGGCCCAAAACCGTCGGCACTTGTATTTGGGCAGCGGAGCCGCCAGGAGCAAGAGTCAGCAGATTCACTTGAAGATTCAGTGCGATACGGCTGTGGACTGCCAGGCGCACGCTGGTAATCTTCCCGCCCGCCTGAGGGAAACGCAGCGAGACGGTATTGGAGCCGCGAACGAGCGCGGAGGCTGGCAAATCAACCGCCAGTTGTTTCCAGCTATTCGAGACGCCGGACGAGTGAGTGATGTCTGGAACATTCGTCAAACTCTGCCCGTTCACCCGAATAAAAGTCGGGTTGTAAGCGAAGCCGTTGGTTTTGAACAAGCACGCGTAAAGACGCCCGCCCACAATGGGCTGAGAAGCGTTTTTCGTCACGTTCACGGCAAAGGTTTCATCGACGCCGGCGCCGATATCCGTCAAGGCAGTATTTCCGTAATAATTATCCTCGTCTATGACGGGAAGCGTTTCCATGCCGCCCAGGGCGAGACGCAGAATGCAGGTGGCTTCGGCGGGGACGATTACGTTTGTCAAAGCAGCGAGCGACGCATAGTCGCTGTAACCCAAATCGATTCCGTTTTGAAATATCGTTTTAATTTGGGAACTGAGGACGGTTGCGCCGGCCGGCAGTTGAGGCTGCACGTTGATGGTGAAGCTGGAATGGTGGTTATTGTGGAGCACCACATAGGCCGTATTGTTCGTGAAAAAGGCCCGGCTCAAGAGGTGGTAGCTGGAGGAGGTGCTGAAAAGGTAATCGCCGTTCAGATCACTCCAAAATGAAAGGTAATTCATAAACTCTGTCGGGTAGTAGCTGGCCCCGCCATTGTCTGAAGTGAACATGGTCAGGCGGTAGGAAGGATTTCCCGGAGCATAGGAAAGAATGAAGACGCTCATCTTGTCCATGATATCAGGGCGGTCGAGCATAGCCACCAGCATGGCGTTGCAGGATTTAATGTAGTTGAAGTGGTTGGTAGTGGACCAATTCAGCACGCCGTATTCAGACATGATGAATGGCTTGCGAGTGCCCCAGGCAAGAAGCTGCTCGTTTTCCCAGAGATCCACAAAGCTCTCCAAGCGGCCTTTTGACCAAACATGGGGACTGCCAAACTGGGCGTCAAAGACCGTATTTGATCCCATCGTTGCCATAAAATCATACTCATAGGCGTGAAACGAATAGGCCCCAAGATGGTTGCCGCTGAGGTGAATGAAGGCATGATCCCCGTCGAGCCAGTCCCTGAATGTGCCGTTGGGACCCTCACGATAAGGCCAGGAATCGACCGGACCCGCCACCTTGATTTGTGGCCAGGCAACCGCCATCGCATCGGCCACGGCGTTATGGATCAGGCCATTGTTGGTCCAGGCATTGGTGTCAGGAAACCAACCACAGTTTTTCTGGATATCGCTTTCGTTGCAGACTTCATACCATGCTGGAACCAGCCCTTTGGCGTTGGCGAAATCATGGTAGGCAATTGTCACTGCCTCGCCATAAGCTGCCAGATTGGAAACCGTGTTGACCCCATGAGTGAGGTTGGTTGGCCAGCACATGAATGACGGCCAGGCCCCCTGCCCTTTGCCAGTGTAAATAGTTTTATGATTGGGATTAAAGGTCTTGCCAGTGACATATCGGCTCGTTGCGACGGCATAATTTGTCAATTCAACCGGTAAGATGTAGCCGGGGCGGGTTGGATCCTGGCTATAGGAAGCATAGCTGCTGCCATTCCAATAGGTTTCAAAATCCACCGTGCCGCGGGAAGGCAGCATATTGCCTTCCTTGAGAATCCACTTGTCCACCGTTTCATTAGTGCCTCCAATATTCACCACGGCGTTGCCGAAACCGGCTTCGTTATAAACTCCAAACCAGGTCTCGCGATCAAAGGTGGCGACCCCTCCGATGTAAAGCCGACGGGTAAAATCCACAGTGACAACCGCCGAAGTCGTTTTGACCGAGGCGGCGAAGGCAGCCGGGCGACCAGCCAAAGTGCCTGAAGTCGCCGTCACCGTCTGCCCCGTCGTATCAGTGGGCCTGCATTCTGTTCCATCGCGCGCGCCGACATCGTAACCAACCCGGTCATGATGTCGGCCCAATTCCTCCAATTTCATCGTGGTCCCGTCTGGCAACGCGGCCAAATCAGCAAGGTAATAAACGGGCTGGGCTTGGGTCGGCTCTGCGACTGATAAAATGAGAGCACATACCACGCTGATCGCTCCGCGTTTTCCTGCAAGTGCTGATTTCACAATTGTTCTTACTCTGTCAACCCCATTGCGGACACGCCGGCGCCGCCGTCACCACAACTGACCGTCG
>JBAXTC010000946.1:0-2732 GCA_037130375.1 Verrucomicrobiota bacterium
TGCCGAGGGCTTGCGGGAGATGCTGAAGTTGTACGCGAATCCTGACGACCGGCAGACGCTCAAGCAGATCGACGGCCTCCGCGGTGTCCGATATCAGCCGATTGTTCGGCGGGTCGAGGCCCCCGGCCCGATTACCTTCGCGCGCGGACTCGAGATCACGGTGCTTTTCGACGAAACAGCCTTTGAAGGGCAAGGGGTGTTTGTGCTGGGCGCTGTGCTCGAGCAGTTCTTCGCCAAATACGTCTCGTTGAACTCATTTACCGAGACGGTCATCAAAACTCAGCAACGAAAGGAGATCATGCGATGGCCGGCCCAAATCGGCAAACGACAGATTCTCTGATCGCGAAGCTCGCGGAAAAGCCGTTCGCGTTCGATTTTTACGCCGCTGTGCGCCGGGTGCAGCGTGGCTCGCTGGACGTGCCGCGCATCGGACGTTCCGTGAGTCCCACCCAGGACCCGCTCCGCTTCGCCCAAAGCCCGGCGCTGGACTTCGCCCCCGCGACGCTGGAATCGGTCGAGCGCAAAGACCCAGCCCGGCCGCCGACTCTCTATTCGCGGCACTTCGGGCTTTTCGGTCCCAATGGACCCCTGCCATTGTGCCTTACCGAATACGCCCACGACCGTCTTCGGCAGCACAGGGATCCGACATTCACCGCCTTCTGCAACATCTTTCACCATCGGTTGCTCTCGTTTTTCTTTCGCGCCTGGGCGGACGCTCACAAGACCGTGGACCTTGACCGGCCGGACGACCGGTGCTGGTCCCAGTTCGTTGGGAGTCTCTTTGGCCTCGGCATGGAGAGCTTATTGGGACGTGAGAGTGTTCCTGACCGGGCCAAGCTTTACTTCGCCGGCCGGCTGGCCCAGCAGAACCGCAACGCGGAAGGATTGGAGGCGATCATCGCGGACTTCTTCGGCGTGCCGACCGCAGTGCATACCTTCATAGGCCGGTGGCTGAACCTGCCCCCAGGGTCCACTTGCAAACTGGGAGATTCGCCCTCCACGGGGGCCGTGGGAGCCTCGGTCATCGTAGGCTCGAGGGTCTGGACCTGCCAACTCCATTTCCGCCTGCGCATGGGACCGATGAAGCTTGCTGATTTTGAGCGCCTGTTGCCCGTGGGCGGCGCTTTCCGACGCCTCTGCGATTGGGTTCGCCATTACACGGGCGACCAATACTCGTGGGATACGCAAATGGTCCTGGCCAAAGATGAGGTGCCCGTGACCCAAATGGGCTGGGCCGGGCGGCTGGGCTGGACTACCTGGCTCAAGACAAAACCGTTCGAGCACGACGCGGAAGATTTGGTCTTGCAACCGGGATCATAACCGGGTGCGAGATCAACCCGTGCCTCGCTCCGGCAGCTTGATTGAGATGTGGCGCGCGAGTGGAGCAAAGCTCGTGCGGATGGACTAAGAACAAGAAATACAGAAATATAGAAAGAAAAACAGTTAACTTCGTCCGGCGAATTGCTTATTGTTTGGAAAAACTATATATTCAAGTATGTAACCTGGTGTCCCTTCCTGCGACCGCCCCTGTCTTGGGCCGCATACGGGCCACGCTGCAGATATCAATCTTATGGCTGAAATCAAACGTTCCACTTTGTTCGGCAAGTTAAACCCGCTCGGCTACAAATCCATCGAAGCCGCCACCATCTTTTGCAAGATGCGCGGAAACGCATACGTCGAGACCGTCCACTGGCTGCACCAGCTCTTGCAGCAGCAGGACTCGGATGTGCTGCGGATCATCAAGCACTTCGGTCTCGATACGTCCCGGCTCGCGTCCGACCTGGTCGCCGCGCTCGACCGGCTGCCGCGCGGCGCCACCGCCATCAGCGATTTTTCGCCCCACATTGAAACCGCCCTCCAGCAAGCCTATCTCTATGCCACGCTCCTCTATGGCGAATCCCAGGTCCGCACCGGCTATCTCATCGTTGCCTTTCTTAAGACCGACTCCCTCCGCAACGTATTCCTCGGCCTCTCGCGCGAATTCAACAAGATTAAGACCGAACAACTCACAGACGAATTTGCCAAAATCGTCGGCGGCTCGCCCGAGGACGCCATGCGGGCCAGCGATGGCTCCGGCCTGAGCGCGGGCGCCGCCCCAGGCGAAGCCAGCGGCGCCATTCCACCTGCCGAAATGGGCAAACAGGAGGCGCTGAAACGCTTTACCACCGACCTGACCCAAAAGGCGCGCGACGGCGAAATCGATCCCATCGTGGGCCGCGACGAGGAAATCCGCCAGTGTGTCGATATCCTCATGCGCCGCCGGCAGAACAACCCGATCCTGACCGGCGAAGCCGGCGTCGGCAAGACCGCCGTGGTCGAAGGCTTCGTCCATCGCATTCTGGCTGGCGACGTTCCCCCGGCGCTCAAGGACGTGAGCATTCGCTCCCTGGACATGGGGTTGCTCCAGGCCGGCGCGAGCATGAAAGGCGAATTCGAGCAGCGGCTGCGCAGTGTGATTGACGAAATCCAGGCCTCGCCCAAGCCGATCATCCTGTTCATCGACGAAGCCCACACCCTCATGGGAGCGGGCGGCAGCGGCGCCAGCGACGCCGCAAACTTGCTCAAGCCCGCCCTGGCCCGCGGCACCCTCCGCACCATCGCCGCCACCACGTGGGATGAATACAAACGGCATATCGAGAAAGACCCGGCGCTCACCCGGCGCTTCCAGGTCGTCAAGGTGGACGAGCCCGAGGAGGCCAAATGCATCCGCATGATGCGCGCGGTGGTGGCCC
>JBAXTC010000947.1:0-2725 GCA_037130375.1 Verrucomicrobiota bacterium
AGACCTGCAGCCACCCGCTACCGGTTCTGCCCGGGTGGTGCGTGGCGGGTCGTGGGGCAACGACTATCCCGTCATCTTTCGGGCCGCCTACCGCAACCGCGACCATCCCGACCTCCGGTACGGTTGCGACGGTTTCCGGTGTGTGGGTGCTGGTGCGGGTGGTTTTTCTCCCGAGGCTGGCGGTTCTTAACTCTTAGGCCCTTAGACCTTAACCCTTGAACTCTTAATTCTTAAAGTAGCGAGCGAAGCGAGCGGCGAAAAAATTGGATTATTGGATTACTATTCGATTACTGGATGAATGGATTGATGGATTTTTTACGTGAACAGCAACCTGAACAAAGAGCATCATTGATACTATGCAACCATGGCAACGACTCCAAGCCGCCTGGTCGGTCCTGACCGGACGCATTGAACCATCCTTGGACCTCCGACCTCCATCGGCAGCACCGCCAATCGCGGCACCCGGCGCGGGGGACAGCGCGCGGGAATTGGCCCGCCTGCGGCTGGACTTGCAGGCGCGTGAGGACGAGATCGCCAAGTTGCGCGAGGAGTATGTGCTGCTGGAAGAGCGCCACTCCGGCGCAGTGGAGGCGGCCGGGCGGGATGCGGTGGCGGCGCTCATGCGCGCGCTGGCGCCCACGCTCTCGCAACTGGCGACACTGCGGCAGATGGCGGAGTCGGGCCGCGAGGTGCGGGCGGCGGACGCCCTCAAGCTGGGCGGCAAGCTGGAGCAGGCGCTGCTGGAGCGCGGCCTGGAACGTATCGGCGAGGTGGGCGCCGAAACCGTCTTCGATCCCGCCCTGCACCAGCGCATGAGCGGCGGGGACGTGCGGGATGGCGACCCGGTGCGGGTGCGGTTTGTGGGCTACTGCTTCTCCGGTCAGACGCCGGTCAAGGCGCTGGTCAGCCGCATCGAAACCGCGGGCGCGGCCGGGGCCGTCCTGGCCGGGGATTGCAGTCCGGCGGCGGACCCCACCATTCACCATTCACCATCCACCATCCACTAACCTTATGGCCATCGCAATGGACTTCGGGACCTGCAACACGGTCTTTGTGCGTTGGAACCACGCCACGCGCCAGGCGGAACTGGTGGATATTCCCAAGCTGACCCGACGGTTTCCTTACCGTCTGCCGGACCGGCCCAAGGAACTCACGGCCAGCGTGGTGCCGACGCTGATTCACTACGGTGAAAAGGGCAGCCCCCCGCTCGGCGAGCAAGTCGCCACGGATGGGTTGGTGGACCACCAAGGAACCTTTCGCTGGTTAAAGCTCGATCTGTTGAAGGGCAACGATAAGGGAAAGAATATTCATGGCATCAAACGAACTCCGCGCCAAGCCGCCACCTACTTCGTCACGGACACCCTGACCTTCGCGCTCGGCGCGCTGGGGGGCGGTGCCAACGAGGAGCTGGTCATCACCGTGCCGGTGGAAGCCGAGGATGGATACGTGGATTGGTTGCGGAGGACGGTCGAGTCGGTCGCCGGTGGGCGCCGCGTGCAGGTTCTCGACGAAGCCACCGCCTGCATCCTGGGCTATCAGGAAACAGTGAAGAACGACGATGTGTATGCCATCGCCGATTTCGGCGGCGGCACGTTCGATTTCTCGATTGTGCGGGTGAACCTCGGCGCGGAAGGGCTGAAGAAGTGTCTCATCCGGGGCCGGGCGGGCGAGGAATTGGGCGGGATGCTGGTGGACCACTGGATGCTGGAGCGGATGAAGGCGGCGGAGAAGCTTTCGGACGCCGACATTCGCGAGGTGGGCACGCCGCTCCTGCGCGGAATCGAGGAGGCCAAAATCAAACTGTCCAGGGGGGCTCCCGGGGCGGAAGCCGGCTGGACCAACGACCTAACCGGCTTGGTCATCAGCCACACCTTCACGCCCGGCGAACTCCGCGAAGTGCTGGAGCGGCACGATTTCTTCAAGCTGGTGGCCCGCACCGTGGACCGCGCCTTACAGGCGGCCGACGACAAGTACAAGGTGAAGAAGCGCGACATCCAGCGCGTGTTCCTGGTCGGGGGCACCAGCCTGCTGCTCGGTGTGCGGGAGCTTATGGGCAGCCTTTTCCCGGACAGGCCGGTCGAGTTTGGCAAGCCCTTCGAGGCCATTGCCGCTGGGGCCTGCCGTTATGCGGGGCAGGACTTTGACCCCACGCTGGTCCACGATTATGCGGTGGAGAGTTGGAACCCGGAACTGAAGGAGTTTGAGCTGGTGACGGTGATCGAGAAGGGGACGCAGTATCCGACCAACGGCGCGATCAAGGGCAAGTATCTTAGCGCCGCCTGCGACCAGGCCGACGAGCTGAAAATGGTGGTGTACGAGCTGACCGAGATCGTGCGCCCAGGCACTACCCTCGTCATGGGGCCGGATGGCCGGATGATGGAGCAGCAGACTGGCACCGCGCGGGTCGAGCGTCGCCGGCCGCTGAACCCGGAGGCCGAGGATTTCCTGCGGCCCAACCCGCCCTGCGACCGGGATGAGACCAAACGCTTCGTGGTCGGGTTCGGCGTGAATGAGAACAAATGCCTGACGATCTCGGTGAAAGACACGCGCCCGGGCAACCGGTCGAAGGTGAGGGCGTCGGACGGGCGGTTTATCGACCTGCCCATCCGGAATGAGCCGCTGGTCCGGCTGTAGGGGGTGGATGGTGGATGATGGATGGTGGATGGTGGATGGTGGATGGTGGATGGTGGATGGTGGATGATGGATGGTGGATGATGGATGGTGG
>JBAXTC010000948.1:0-2723 GCA_037130375.1 Verrucomicrobiota bacterium
CAACGGTTCAAGGTTCAACGGTTCAAGGTTCAACGGTTCAACGGTTCAAGGTTCAGGCGTTCAAAGGGTGTGACGGGGTGCCATTATTCTGCTCTGTTGTCTCCTGTTAGGTTCGCCGACATCGTAAAATGGTCTGGACCTTTTTACGATTGACGCGATAATGGTCCACATGGCAGATCGCCCTCGCCTCTACAACGCCATCTTGCGAGACCATCTCCAGCGCCACCGCCAGATGGCTCTGGTCAGCGGGGCGCGCCAGGTGGGCAAGACCACCGCGTGCCGTTCCGTCGGGGAGGCCTACCTCAACTGGGACAATGCCGATGACCGGCGCATCCTTTTGAGCGGCCCCGCCAAGCTGGCCGAACATCTGGGCCTGGACCGTTTGCGATCTGAGCCTCCGGTGGCGGTTCTCGACGAACTCCACAAAAATGCCAAGTGGAAATCGCTGCTGAAAGGCTTCTTCGACACCTATGGCGACCGGGCACGGCTGATCGTGACGGGCAGTTCGCGTCTCGATGTCTTTCGCGGCGGGGGCGACAGCCTGATGGGACGGTATCTGCTCTACCGGATGCACCCGTGGACGGTGGGCGAGAGCCTCCGAACGGATTTGCCGGATCGGGAAATCCAGCCGCCAGCCGAAGTGTCTTCTACCGACTGGGACGCGCTGTGGGAGCATGGCGGATTCCCGGAACCTTTCCTGCGCCGCGACATCCGCTTCACGCACCGGTGGCGCACTTCCAAGCGCAGACGAAGGCCCCGTACGCTTTTCAGGTGGTGATGAACCTGCCGTTTGAGCCCGCTGATTGTTTTGCGGTCAGACAACCCCTGGCGGTTCCGGCAAAAACGTTGTTGAGCCAATTGTTGTGACGCATGGTCGATTGAAGTCCAGACCTCAGGTTTTGGGAGAATCGGGGCGATAGTCGCCGCAATTCGAGATCCCCGAGACCTCCACGTGCGTCCCAACGTCGCCGGCGATGGGAACGCATGGGAACTGAGAGGATCGGTCGGTTGAGACGCAAAAAGGCCCAAATCCCTTTGCAGCTTAGGGATTTGGGCCTGATAAGATGGTTGCGGGGGCTGGATTTGAACCAGCGACCTTCAGGTTATGAGCCTACTGGAAAATCCTGCTGTCGGCAGTTTTTTGGGTTTGATGCCGCCGGTAATCGCCATTAGATTTCTGTCATGACCTTCAAAGCTGTCATCCATCCTGAGCCGACCGGCGGCTACTGGGGCGAGGTGCCCGCCCTGCCGGGTTGTTACTCCCAGGGCGAGACCGTGGAGGAACTGCTCTCCAACCTGCGCGAAGCCGCAACAGGCTGTCTTGAAGTGCTGGCTGAGGAAGGTCGGTCACCAGATCCCGAGGTGGAAGTCGCGGACCTTGCCCTATGAGGCCAATTACCGGCAAGGAACTCTGCCGGCGGCTGAACGAGGCGGGCTGGGCGCTCAAGCCTCCATCCGGTATCCCGAGCACGATTTCGTGCTCCTGGTAGCGAACGTGGATGTGTGGCCGCTTATGCCGCCTGTTGTCCAGGAAGAACAGCGACACGATTAGACCGTAAAACATTGAAATGACTGGCATACCTGTGGATAATCTCACCGACCATCAGGCCAAAAGCAAGCTCCACTCGACTTCTCAGCCGATCCAGTTCCCGACTGTTAGGAAGCGAGGAGTGGCGCGGTTCTGCGGTGGGCCGCGGGCACGTAGAGGCCGATGCCAAGCAGAAGCCCGGCTCCAAACCGCCTTGGAGAAGAGCAGTTCTCAGTCGGTTAGCGCGTTTTCGACGGCGGCACGCTCACAACGGGTAGGAGGCGTCCGCAGGGGTATTGTGTTCGGTGGTCCGCACGACAGACGTTTACTGGATGAGGCAAATATCTGACTGCAACGTAATGGGTGAGGCGGCGGCACGATTCCATGATTGGTAACCCCATTCCTGGAGGAAGTAGGGATAGCCTTGGGTGAGTCGGAAGATTTCGCTCAGCGCGACGGGTTGGAAGTCCACGCCGGCGGCTTTGGTCGGGTCGCGTAGCGCCTTAACTGCATCGGCCTCAGAAAGCGCCCCGATGTCCGGGAAACTGAAGAGGCGTTCGGCGTAGGATTTCGATTCGCCGGCGAGACCTGGCAGGATGGGCAGGCCGGCGCCGAGCAGGACGAGGGGCAACTGGCGCTGCTGCATCTTGTGCGATGTCCAGGCCGACTTCGATGTCCCCCATCTTGACCTTGAGGCCGCTCATGAAGCCCTTGAGGACGGCCAGAGCACGTTTGGCCTTGTTTTCCACGCCCGCGAGGCGGTCCAACTCGAAAAGGAGCTTGCGCAAAGGCGGCACCAGCAGGGCGGCCAGCGACTTGTCCTCGTGGGCCTCCAAGGACACGGTGCGGTAGCCAGCCTTGGCGGCCATACGCTCGATTTCATTGAGCAACACCGTCTTGCCGACACCGCGCAGGCCGGTGAGGAGGATGCTTTTCTCCGGGCGCTTGGCTTTGATGCGACCGAGGAGGATGCGAGCCTGTTCGAGAATTCCTTCGCGACCAACCATCTCGGGCGGTGGAGAACCGGCCCCGGGAGAAAACGGGTTTTTTATGGGGTCCATACGATGTTTGGCTGTCTTCTAGTCATTTCTACCCATCTCTATCTACTTATTGATATACATGAGTATACATTGATAGACATGCGATAGCGCTAAGGTAAACTGAGCCACCTCTGCTGAGCTAAATTGAGCCACTC
>JBAXTC010000949.1:0-2719 GCA_037130375.1 Verrucomicrobiota bacterium
AAAGGCGCCGGAAAGGGGAACTTTGATAGGATTGGCAGGATTAACAGGAGTGGATTTAGGGCGGAAAGTCCTGTGTTTGCGTTTGATCTGCAGCGAGGATGCACCAAAATTTAAGAGCAGCCCGATTTCTAGTCCCGTCGCTTGGAGGTAATTGACAAGTTGGGCTTCATGAACAGGGTGGATTTCCTGGGAGGCTTTGAGTTCGAGGATGATCATTTTCTCCACCAGGGTGTCCGCTATAAAGTCTCCTACCAACTCGTCCCGGTAATAGACCGGAATACGGACACCTGCGGCAACATCCAACCCGGCAAGACGCAACTCAGCCAGCAAGGCGGACTGATAAACAGACTCCAAGAATCCCGGACCGAGCGCCCGATGCACGCGCATGGAACATCCGATAAATTTTTCTGTGAGTTCCTCCTTTTCCATTCTTTAGAAAGTCTCCTGTTAATCCTGAAAATCCTGTAATCCTGTCAAATGTTCCCTCAGTAATTCATCAGGGTGACGAAGGTGAATTTCGAGCGGTTTGCCGAAGGGGCGGCAGCCGGCGTCTCGACCGTCACTTGAACGTGAGAGAGATTGGAGGCCCCGGTGTTGGTATTAACAGCGATGGTAGCGACAAATATCTCGCTGGCGTCCGGGACGGGATTAGCCGAGGCAAGGCTGTTGGTCAGCCCGTTGCCAGCGAGATCGTAGGCCAGAAAAGCCGTGTTGCCGTCTGCCGCCAAACTGAAATTCGTCACGATCCATGAACTGTTGGTGGGCGAGGGCCCACGCACAAGCATGCGGTTCGTGCCGCCGCTCAGGCGAAGATCGGAAAAGATCTGCTGGGCGATCAGGGTGGCGCGTGTCTCTCTCTGGCTCTCCTGGGCGGACTTCATGGCAACCGCAAAAAGCCCCATAATACCGACAACGGCAAAGGCGATCACCCCCAGTGCCAGAACGACCTCGACCAATGAAAACCCGCGCGATAGCGCCTGGCAGGAACAGAAAGGTCGAAAGATTGGCGCAGGGGCGCACAATGAATGACGGGGAGTTTTTGACAGGATGAACAAGATTTTGAGGGTTTTCAGGATCGAGCAGCACTCCACGCCGATTAACTGCCGGTAGCCGTCACATCCAATTGCGCGCGACCGGTGTAACGGGAGAGCGAGATGACTTCAAATCCGCCGCCGATTCCCTGGCTTTTTTTCCGGTTGCTGATCGCGCCTTCGTTGCCGCCACTTCCGCGAAAACCTTCACTCAAAAACAACTGGCGCACGCCGGCCGCACTACCGGAAGGATACTCGATCCCGCCCGACTCGTTGAATTTGATCGCATTGAGGATCTCGCCAGATGCCAACTGCGGTGCCGGCGAAAGGCGGGTCGTGCCGATTTCAGGCGGGAGGGCCTGGCTCAAAATATTGGCCGCGCCAGGATCGTGCAGAAGAACTCCTTTCGGCAGTTTGATCCACTTGGTCAGACGTTCGAGCGGAGTGGTGGACAACCCATCCTCCGGGTCTCTCACGACCATGATCGCATCGGAGTCCGGAAAAATACGCCTGTAAAAGATCACATAGACCGGTCGGCCGCTCTCGAGGGCGGCGACCCGGGCTTGCTCGAAGGTGTTCATAAGAATGTTCACGGCGCCCCGGCGCCCCGCGGTGCTGGAAAAACCGGCGATCGCCGGGAGCATGAGCGACGCCATGACCGCCATCACCGCAACCACGACAAGCAACTCCAAAAGGCTGAAGCCCAGAAATCGGCTGCGGTATCTGTTTGGAAAAAATATCATCGCCGGAACAGTGATCTATAGCCCAATAAACTGCAAAAGACTCCATTGTAAAGATTCCGACCTGCAAATATCTCGTGGTGTCGGCGATCTGGTATCCCGTCATTTTCTTTTTTTCCGGGCAGATTTGGGAGGACCAACGCCCTCAACGCCGATTTGAAAAAGCGGGGCCGCACGGCGGCCGTTGAGCGGGAGGCATTCAACGGCCTGGGTCCGAGCGACAGGCGGGAAATGCAACGCAGGCTGCGCGAGGATGAGGCATTTATCGGCGCGCAGAAGAGGCGGGCACGGCCGGAAGGGCGCATCGGGATAAACGACCGCAAGAGAGGCCTGTCCAAAAACCCCGAAATCACATGCAAGTCGTTGAAAAAACGCAAGTGCATCCTGTCTATATGTTGGGGTGTTTTGCTGAATGCTCTGGGTGCTTTCGTCAAAGACGCGCTTTCCGGAAAGACATTTTTTCGAGATATTCCTGAATTTGCGGAGGCTGTCATTCCCGGCGACCTGTGCTCTGTTACGGAGAATGGCTTCGTCGCCGGGCATCTCATTTCCAGGCAGACCGCGACTTCGTGTTGCGAAGATGCTACATCTGACTTCTTAGCTTTATGAACTCAAGCTCGAAGTCTTCCAAACCAATGTTGCTGACCAATGGATATTCCAAACACAGAATCAGGTAAACGGCGCCAACCATAAGACAGATGAAGAAAGTTTTTAGCAGCCAATGTCTTCTGTGCTCAACACCCAAGCTGTAGCCGGTTAAGAACCCCCCAACCAGCAATAGTAACATCAGGGAGATCGTTACCACCCTGGGCGGATGGAACTTCAAGGCGAGCCTCTGGGCATCTAACGCGTCTCCCATGCTCGAAATTTGCGGTAATATCTGCGAGGCCACCAGCTTATCTGGGAACGGGGTGTCCTTCACCGCCTTGACGGCCTCTTGCCAGATAG
>JBAXTC010000095.1:0-15961 GCA_037130375.1 Verrucomicrobiota bacterium
CTCGGAACGGACGTAGCCGGGCGTGCCCTGTTCCAGTAGCTTCAGCTCGATGTTGCCCCACACGGAGACCCCGCCTGCCTGGCAACGTCGCTTCACTTCGTCCATCTCAATGTCTCCATCCGGCGGCGGTTCGCAAGGGTCGATCCCGTCGCAGCCTGTCTCGAGGACCATATCCAGCACGTGGCGCATCCTGCCGTGGCAGTGCAGGCGCACCTTGCCACCACTAGAGTGGATCAGGCGAGTCATCTCGGCAACGTGCGGCGCCACAAAGCGCCGGAACATCGCCGGCGACAGATAAGGCGGCGTGAAATACTCCGGGCCGACGATGCGATAGAGGTCGAGCACGCAACAATCGAGCTGTCGT
Source organism: Verrucomicrobiota bacterium (assembly GCA_037130375.1). GTDB lineage: Bacteria > Verrucomicrobiota > Verrucomicrobiia > Limisphaerales > UBA8199 > JAPLUA01. Next base: position 365 of record JBAXTC010000095.1, read on the forward strand.
CGCAAGTTCTCCATGACCCGCTCTGCGATTATTTCCACGGTTCTTGCGAAGTGATCGGTTTCCTCGAAAGCCCACATCAGGTAATCCTGAAAGGACATGAGATCAGCCGCGAGGTAGGCGGGATCGCCGACGGAAGCCATCACGATCCCATGTTCGCCCAGTTCATCGCGCACGCGGGGCAGATCCGAGGCGTCATAACCTGCGGCCTGGTATGGCACACTCAACGCCTTGTCCACGTCGGCCGGACTCTTGCACCAATGCTCGACTTGCCATGTGGTGTAAACAGCGGGCGCCCTTTGCGTGACCGAGCGCAGGTCGCCCTTGGGCGTATGGCATACTCTGGTGGTGCGCTCGAATTCGCCGGCGAATTCAGTGCGGGTTTCGATCGGCACCGGGTAGTCAGAGCAGAGAAAATGCTCCTGGCAGGTGTACCGGTCGGTGGCCGTCCGCGGGTTCCAGTTGGTGATGCAATCGGTGTGCGCGCGGATGTAGTCCATCAGACCGCAGTAGCTCGCCTGCTGGTTATACCAATCCAGGCTGTTGCGCCCCGCCAGTTCGTAGGTGTTGATCGGCACCCGATCCGGCGTCCCGCCTGAAAGCGCGGTGAGCAGCCGGCGGCGGCTCGTCCAAGGGGTGTTGGCGGAGGTGGAACACATAAATCTAAACGTCCTGGCGCGCGTCTTTATCGCCCATGATTCATGCGTCCGCCGTCGCGTCCAGCCATTCGGGGTTCTTTTCCGCGTGCTCGGCAATTTCAGTCCAAATTGCTTCGAGGGGCGTCTGAGGCTGCCAGTCCCAGACTTGGGCAGCCCGGCTTGAATCCAGGACCAGCCAGGGGACATCAAAGGGCCTGGTCTTGGCCTCGGCAGCAATCGTATGCGACCCGAATCGCTCCGCGCACCAGGCGCTCAACTGGCGCAACGAGGCGCTTTGGCCCAAACCGCCGCTGACGTTCAGGACGCGGGGTGCATCCGGGCGGGGCTTGGTCATTTGTTGCGCGATCAGCGGCAGCAGGTCGCGCGCGTGCAGGCAATCGCGGACCTGGCGGCCGGTGCCGTCGAAGCCAATATACCTCAGCGGACGCCGACGGCAGCAGGCGTGAATCCAATAGGAAAAGATGCCCTGGTCGATTTTGCCGAACTGCCCGGCGCCCGCCAGCACGCCGCAGCGCAGGACCGACACGGGCAGATCAAAACTATCCGCATACTCGCACGCCAGGAGCTCGGACGCTCGCTTGGAGACGCCGTAAAGGGACAAAGGGGGTTCGGTCGAAAAGCCTTCCGCAACGCCCTGGGCGCTGAAACCCGAGACCTGCGCATCGGCTCGCGGCACGAACCGGTCGCCCTCGGTCTCCACGGGCAGCGCCGCGAGCGCCTGTATTGAATAGACCCGGCTGGTGCTCAGAATGATGAATCCACATCGCCAGCCCTTCACCAGCTCCAACACGTTAATCGTGCCAACAAGATTGTGCTCGATCAACTGGCGGCTGCTGGTTTTCCCATCCACACCGGCGAGCACACTCGGGTTGGCGGCCGCCTCGATAATCCAGTCGCAGCGCGGCAGAGCCTCGAGGTCGCTGGGATTGCGGACATCTCCGTGATAAAGCCTCACGCTCCGCTCGCGCAACAGTTGGCGATTCCTCTCGCTGCCGGCTCGGACGAGACTATCGAGCCCTACAATTTCCCAATCCGGCCAGCCTTCCCGCAGGCCGCGGGCGAGCGTGCTGCCGACAAAACCGCAAACGCCAGTGATTAAGATACGCATGAGAGGAGGAGCGGCGAAGCCGCAACCGGAGCGACTGATGACTGATCACTGATAACCGATGACTGATAACTAATGTCCTGCGGGTTCATTCACTTTGTCAGCAACCGTTCTCGCCAGGAGGCGGTGATTTCCTCGAAGATCTGTGGCAAGGTGCGGGTCAGTTGCCAGTTCGGGTAGTGGGCCTGCATCTTGCGCAGGTCGCTGTAGTAACAAATATGGTCGCCGCTGCGGGCCTGGTCCAGGTAGGTGTGGATTTGCTTTTTGCCGGTGCAAGCGTGCGCCATGTCAAAGGCTTCGAGGATGGAGCACGAGTTTCCCTTGCCCCCGCCGAGATTATAAACTTCACCTGAACGGGGTGCCTGGCAGAACTCGAACATGAAACTGGCCACATCCGCCGAATGGATGTTGTCGCGAACCTGTTTGCCTTTGTAACCATAGATCTTGTACTCGCGGCCATCGAGGTTGCACTTCAGCAGGTAGCTCAGGAACCCATGCAGCTCCACGCCGCAATGGTTCGGGCCGGTAAGGCAGCCCCCGCGCAGGCAACACGTGGGCAGACCGAAATAGCGGCCATATTCCTGCACCATCACGTCGGCGGCGACCTTTGAAGCGCCGAAAAGGGAGTGCTTCGATTGATCGATGGAGAAGGTCTCCGGAATGCCGTGCGCGAACTGCGGATCCGCGTAATCCCAGCGCCCGTCCAGTTCCTCGAGGGCGATCGTGTTAGGCCGGTCGCCATAGACCTTGTTTGTGGACATGTGAACGAACGGGGCCTCCGGGCAGGCGCGCCGGGCGGCTTCGAGCAGATTCAGGGTGCCCACCGCATTCACGTCAAAATCGTCGAAGGGAATGCTGGCCGCCAGGTCGTGGGATGGCTGAGCCGCGGTGTGGATGATGACCGCAGGCTTCAGAGTTTGGATAAGGTTCAGGGCAGCCGCCCGATCCCGAATGTCCAGCTCGTGATGTGTGAAGCCGGGCAGTGTGCGGCGCAGCCGCTCCTGGTTCCATCGGGTATTGCCTTGGGGTCCGAAAAATGTCTCGCGCTGGTTATTGTCCACGCCGTGGACGGCAAAGCCACGCGCGTGGAAGAAGGCTGCAACCTCCGAACCAATCAAGCCGGACGAGCCGGTCACCATGCATATCTTGCTCATAGCGCATTATGAAGACAGCCGCCGGCGTCAGGGTCAAGCGCCTATTCGGCTGCAGTGCTGGCGCGCCAATTCTTGACTTTTGGTTTTGGAATGCGGACGTTGATGTGGCGACTGACGATCATGCCTTTATACGAATACGAATTGTGCGAGGGCGACTGCAAAGCTTGCGGCGGCAAGTTTACATTGCGCCGGCCGCTTTCCGCGGCGCCGTTGACGAAATGCCCGGCCTGCAAGAAGCCCGTTCGGAAGGTGTGGTCCACGTTTAACTCACCCAAGGCTCTATCGATTTCGGATGCCAAGAAGGCCGGCTTCACCGTGCTCAAGCGCGTGAACAAGGGCGAATACGAACGGCAGTAGCGGGGCAGATCAAGACTCAGGAATAAGTCTCAAGAGCATTATTTGGGGTCACCAGACAGCCGTTGCACGCGAAATGTGAGTCCTTGGGGGCGCGCCGTTCAGTCATCACATTCCATCATTTTTGCCCGAGGACAATGGCCTGGTTTGACCGGTGCCGGGTGGCTATCGGGCGAGCATAGCGGCAACTTGTTTTTCACCCTCCGCCAGTTGCGTCGCCGACAACCGGCGCTTGAGACTGTCACGGAGCACGGGAGCCACCTTGTGACCTTGCGCGGCAGCCACGCTGTACCAGACGAATGCCTCGAGGTGATTCTGGCTCACATGGAAACCGTCGATGTACAGGTTGCCCAACGCCATGGCGGCTTCGACGCAGCCTTTCATCGCTGACTCGCGATACCATTTCACGGCTATGGAGAAATCCCTGGGAACGCCGGTCCCCTTCTCATAGAGTACTGCCAGGTAGTATTGCGCGCCCGCGTGACCTCCCTCTGCTGCTTGCTGGAACAGCTTCGCTGCCTGAGTGTAGTCCTGCGAGATACCTTCGCTCTGGTACATTGTGAGGGCCTTGTTATAGACGGCCACCGGGTCAATGACCTGCTCCCTGAGGGCAGCGGCCACCTGGTCCCTCAACTCGGTCTGCCAGTACGAGTCCAATGCCGGAACGATCACATCGAAAACCGGTTGATCTTTGGCCGCTCGCAGTTTTTGGGAGCATTGCCGGATGAGTCCGGCGCGGGCAGGTGAGTGCGGGGCTACCAACGAGGCCAGTTCCTCGTCATCCAGGCCCGGCAGGGCGACAGCCAGTTTCTGGAAGCATCGGCTGAGCACGGAATCACCGGTGAGGAACAATCGGCAGTCGCGCCGGAAGTCCTCGGCCGAAAGCCGCTCGAGGCCGCGGGCGGCAAACTTTTTCGCCAGCGGCGACTGCATCTTGTCCAGCAACGTGGCAGTCGCCCAATAGCCGAGCGGACCGGTCTCGCTGGATTCGTAGATTTCGTTCAGCGCCTGGTCGGTGTATCGGGCTTTCTGCTGGACGATCAGCCCGGCTTCGCGCATTAATGTCCAGAGCCAGGAACGGACGGCAACCAGTTCATCGCTGTGCTGCAGGAGCCAATTTCCGAACAGGGCCATGAAGCCGTTTGCGGTCGCAGCCGATTCAATGTCCTCGGGTATCGAGAAGTCTCCGTCGTCTTTTGGCAGTGGGTTTTGCTGGCTGAGGAATTGGTCCAACGGAGAGAGGATGGTGGCCAGGTTCAATTGATGCACCAAGGCGGGAAGGCGCGCGAAGGCATTGGATGAAGCACTGGTCCGGAGGAATGATTCCAGGTAATGTGAAGCCAACACCTCCTCGGTCAGGAAAGCTACGACGGAACTGAACGGAGCATTGGTGTTGTAAGCGTTGGGCAGGTTGGCGGAATCCTCTTCGATCCGGTTGACCGCGCGATCCAAAGCACCCACTTCGAAAGCTGCCTCAGCCGTTATGCCCTTTTCCTTGTTGGTCAAACGGAACTCATTGATCCGGCCAGTTTTGGCGTCGAGCTTTAAGAGCGTGGTGGCGTTGCTGCGCACCAGCAGGTCTCCATCGAATCGGTCGGTGAAGTTGAGCCGGTGGGCAAGTCCGACACACGCCACCGGGGGGAGTGAAAGTGCGAACGAGTAAGGCGGCGGCGCAGACACCCCTTGTGCCGGCTGACTGAATCCGGCGCCCATCGACACATCGAACGGACTTTCGTTGGTGCCGGCCGATGTGGGCGTAACGATGACGAACGCTTTGAGCTGCTGCGTGGGGCACGCCAGGCGCAATTTGCGGCCGCTGGCTCGCGAATAAGCCCCTGCGAGGTTGGCCCGGAGAACTGCGCCGTATTCGATGGAGGAGGGGAGTTTTCGGCTGGTATCGGATTGCCGCAAAGCCAGGCCGCCCACCGGCGAGAGAACAAACTCAAATTCAGAAGACTGATTGGGAAGGCCGGAGAGTCGGACAACAAGGTCTTCGCGGCTCTGGTCCAGCTTCGAGAGCCATTGCCGCAGGTTGAGCATTGCTTGTTCCGCCGGGGAGAAGTTCTCTTCCAGCCCCGGCGCTTGATCATATTCGACCAGATGGATTTGGAGCGGCACCCGTCCGGTGCTATCCGGCGAGCCGAGGCTGACCTTGTAATCCAGGAATCTGGCCGCCCGCCACAACCGATCCTCAACGGTGGAAACCAGTTGACCGGTCAACGCCATTCCCGCCTTCAAGTCCAGGTATCGCAACACCGCTTCAGATCGGTTTTTCTTGTTGCCGACAACCTCAATGCGGTCGATGACTCCCAGCGGTCCTTCTTCGAGAACTTCCACGCGCAGCTCGGCTGTTCCTGCGGCTTTATCCGGCACGACCAGGACGGTAGCCTTTGGGAAAAGGAAGCCACGCTCCCTCATCGCGTCGGTGACCAGGGCTTTGATTTGCCGCAGGTCAACCTGGGAGCCAGGGGCGGGCGCGCCCTTGACCCAGAAGGCATCGGTTTGTTCGGACACATCCGGCCCTGACTCCTTCAGCGGGTGGGTGGTTGGGGCCTGGTCCTTAAAATCGAATGCCTGCTGGGCTGGCTGAGTGAGCGCCCGTGAGACTGTCAGCCGATCCACGATCGCGGTGGGTGGCATCTTCCGGGTGCCAGTCACCTTGAGTGCTCCGCAAACGTAACGCGGCCCTTCGGTCAGCTTCACCAGGATGCGGCCGGTTTTGGCATCCGAATGGACCGAAATTTGCGCGTCGAGAAAACCATGATGCTGGCAGCCAATTTGTAATTTCCGCTCGATGGCTTCCAGGTAGGCGCCCTGTGGAGCCAGCGGGTGGGATACTTCAAAAAAGTCTGAAGTGTCTTTTAGTGCCCGGCGCAGGGTCTGGGCGGAGAACGTCTTGGCACCCTCAAAATCAAATCTCTGCAGGTCGCCGAAATTACCGACGCGCGGGGTCAGGAGTTCCACGACGTTCCAGTGGCCGTTTTCGGCGGCAAGGGTCTTAGGCGTGCGGTCGGATTTGTCGCGTGCGCTGGGATCGGCATTATTAGCGAGCAGCGCCTGGACCACCTCCAGGTGTCCGGCTGCGGCGGCATACTGGAGCGGGGTGGCGTCCTGTCGATCCCTGGCGTTGACCTCGGCATGGTGGTCCAGCAACAACTCGACCAGTTCGCGGTGTCCTTTGCGTGCCGCGAGATGCAGGGGAGTCTCGCCATTGGCGCTTTGGGCATTGACGTCAGCCTGGTTGGCCAGCAACAGCTCAGCCATCTCGCGGTGTCCGTCGTACATCGCCATGTGGAGGGGCGTTTCCTCACGCAGTCCGCGAGCGTTAACCTGGGCTTGGCTATCCAGCAGTGACTTAGCCACCGCGGCGTGTCCCTCCAGGGCCGCCAGGTGTAATGGCGTGTTGCCGTCCACGGTCCGTGCCGCGGTCAGCTTCGAGTCCGCCTGGAGCAACGTTTTGACTTTTTCAACGTCGCCCGATCGGACGGCGTCGAATATGTCTGCCGCAGCGCCAAACCGGCAAGCTAGTATCAGCACCAGCGCGAGCGTCAAGCGACTGATTCCGATTATGTCAGTCATAAACTCGGCTTCCAATCCGCGTTGGAAGCCGGCGCGACGGGAAGATCGCGGCGAGGGCGAACTTCACACCCGGGAACTGGGCACACTGCAGCGGGTCGTTCTCGCCGAGTGTTGTTTTTCGCAGCGTCAGTGGTCCCTCGCGCCGCACTTCAAAACCATCGGGCACCTGGGTCAGGAGAAGTTTCATCAGCTTTTGGCATACCAATTCGTGGAGGGGGGATTTAGACATCTTGGTCACAACGATGCCACGCAGCAACTCCACCTTTTCCGACAAAACACCCATCTGGCCGAGTCGGTGATAAGTTTCCACAGCCATCGGATGCACACGCTCGCGAAATCCAGGCAACTCAAGCAGCGCTGTCATGGTCCAAAAATCTAACCCCAAGAGTTGCCGTTGGCAAGGCTCGAATTGGCTCGAATTGGCGATCAGCTTCTCAAGTGCGCATCGCAGAGTTTTCCAAAACCACCACCCTGCGTAATTGGAGCGCGGACATTCTTGTCCGCTCCCGGAGATCAGTCAACCCCGAAGCGGACAGAATACCTATTGGACGATGAACCCAGGGCGTTGCCCGGGCTGGTATGAATCAGGCCTTTGGCCTGAGAGCCGTGCGCCCCAGCGTACGGACTACAGTCCGAAGCAGGTCCCGAAGAAGTATATGCGGAACGATATATAGAAAGCGTTTAACCTAAAGCCGGCAGTTCAGAAACCACGGATGACAGGATGACACGGATGGGAACGGGCTTCGTCATGGTCGAGAACCTCTTTCACGGCCACCCGCCGAGGATTGACAGGGCCATAAAGAGAATTGCCGTTCGTTCACCGACGACATCGGCATGAACAACCAACGCTTTTATCGCGTCCTCCTGCGGCCGGCGGCCATTGGCAACTGAGCTTGCCATGGTTTAAGGTGATGTGGGAAGATGGGCTGACAGCAGAACCTGACGGAACATGAACATTCATCACCTGGAACTGTTTTACTACGTCGCGCGCCACGGTGGGATCACCGAGGCCGTGCGCAATATTCCCTATGGCATTCAGCAGCCGGCGGTGAGCGGCCAGGTGGCGCAGTTGGAGGGGTATCTGGGCGTTACGCTGTTCCAGCGGCGGCCGTTCGCGCTGACGCCGGCGGGCGAGACGCTGTATCACTTCATCGAACCGTTCTTCGCCAATTTGGATGCCGTGGCCAGCGAGCTGCAAGGCGGCAAGGCGCGACAAATCCGCATCGGCGCGGCGACCATGGTGTTGCGCGACCATTTGCCGGAGGTATTTCAAAACGTGCGCAAGCGGTTCCCGAATCTGAAGATTGTCCTGCGCCAGGGCTATCCGATGGAATTCGAGAGTCTATTGCTGAAAGAGGAGCTGGACTTGGCGGTAACTGCCATCGAGAAGAAGCCCGCTTCCGGCCTTCATTCGTTGGCTCTGATCGAGCTGCCCCTGGTATTGCTCGTCAAAGAAGACAGCCGCGTCACCTCTGCCGACCAGCTCTGGCAGCAGGACAGAATCGAGGAACCGCTGATCTGCCTGCCGGACGCTGAGGCCATCTGCAAGAGTTTTCAGCGGGGACTGGGTCATCTGGGTGTGGATTGGTTTCCCAGCATTGAGGTCAGCTCGATCGACTTGATCGAGGCATACGTCGCCGGCGGGTTCGGCATCGGGGTTTCGGTGCAAGTGCCCAAGGCCAAGCTTTCGCCTCAGATTCGGCCGGTGCCGCTGCCGAAATTCGATCCCGTCGTTTTGGGGGTGATGTGGCGGGGGAAAATCTCGGCGCTGCTGCAAGCGTTTCTCGATGAGTTTCAGCTTCGCGCCAAACGCTTCCCTCAACTGACCGCTAAAGAGGCTTGAGAACCGCCGGCCGTCTGGCAGAATGCGGCGCGTTATGCCAATGATAAAGCTGAACCGAATCAACAAAGGCGGAGAAATCGTTATCAACAGCGATCATATTCTGTTCGTCGAGGTCGAGTCCAGAGTTACGACCGTTCACATGACCGGCAACCTGCTTTTCTCGGTGGAGGATCCGTTGGATTCAATCTCCATCAAGATTGAAATGCTCGAGACGGCTCGCTTCAAGAACGCCATCCAGCAGAGCGGGTTGACAGCCAAGCCACAGTAGGCCCGAGCTGATAACACGCGGCAGACGGTCAGAGTGTGTTCGTCCAGCCGTCTCATTTTGGCTGGTCTGGGAGGTTTGGTGTCCACCCTTTAGGGTGTCCGAGGCCGCAAACACGCTAAAACGCGGACTCCGAACCAGGCGCAGGTGCCAATAATGAGAATTGCTGGTGTTCGTCCAGACGCGGCGGCAGGTATCTCAGAAGATTCGCTGCCGCCTCACGGAATCTCGTTCCAGGAGGTGACCAGGTATCGAGCGCCGTTGTCGGATTTCATGCGGCCCAAGGCCTCGTCCCAATGGAATTTGAAATGGCCGTTGAGCCCTACGGAATTGACCATGAGCGAGCCGCAGAAGTCCTCTTCGCTGTTGCCGCCGCCATGCATCGCCAGATTGGCGTTGGGGGCGACCAGCACCCCGGTAAACTGCCCGTTGCCATTCAGCGTGAAGGAAGTCACCGTGGGGGCGCAATAGATAATCAGGCTGCCCGCGAAGCCGGAGGGGTTGATGTATTGATTGCCGCTGATCGAGGCCGACGTGCCACCGGCATAAACCGTCAGCCCCGGGTTGCTATTGTCGGTGTAATTGAAGAGGAGATTCTCCGCCCCGCTCAGGCCGTTGGGTAGCACCAGCGTTACATTGGGGCCGAGGACGATGGTGCTCCCGTTCAAGGCGGTGGAGGCGTACTTGGTGTTGGCATAGAGCACGTTGTCGTAATGGTTGGTCACCACGATGCTGTTGGTTTGGTAGAGGTTGTACGTGTAGTTGATAACCGTAGGGTAGGTGTAAGTGTAAGTCCCCGGATAGTTGTAAGTGTAGGTATTCCAGCTATAACCAGTGAGATGATAGTAAGAATACCATGGGTGCGAGTATTGGACGGTGCCCACGTACGTCCCCGCGTCCGGAGAATCATGGCTAGTGACGAGGGTTGTATTAGTTTGTATTCCATCCGGGATCGGGCTTGGCAAGGATGAACTAATGTGAGGGATCGATGCGTTGGTCACGGTTCCGGCGGGCACCGGACTTGGCAGGGTCGAGCTGTTGTTGACCCAGTTCGTGTTGATCGTCAAACCCGGCGGAGTCGGGCTCGGGCAAGTGGGTGATGTGGTGAACGACGACATATTGGTGGTTATCGTTCCCCAAGGCAGCGGGGAAGGGAGGGTGGCCTTGGTCGTGGTGTTGCTGGTGACGGGGTAGATCGTGACGACGATGTCGCCAGGCTGGGGCGTCAGGTAGCCGGTGGTATTAGGGATCGTGGTGTCGGGAAACGTGAAATTGGCGTCCTGGAGGAAATAGCCCGACTGCAGGCCACCTCCATTGGCGTTCTGCCAGGCGTGTGTGCCGACGCCGCCCTGGGGTCCCATCGAGTAGCCGCCGCTTGGACCGGTATGCAGGTACCCATAGATATTCGCGTTTTGGACGCCGACGGTGAGAGAATCGCACGTGGCCACGTCCCCGCGGTCGCCCACGTATTTGCTGGGGTCGTACTTGCCATTGGTGCTCTTGGCGGGATCCGACGAGTCGTAGCTGTCGGCCAAAACGCCATTGCCCTTCAGGTCAATCGCGTGCTTGGAGACCATAGCCGCGGTGAACAGGCTGCTTGGGTTCTTGCCACAGGTCACTCGCACCGCACGGCTCACGAAGGCCGTAGAGGAGCTCGGAGCGCCGATGGCGGCGTAGAAGGGCTCGGACGGAGCGGCCGCGAGCAGCGGCAGAACTATGAAGGCGCGGGAGGTAATCACAGGAATATTAGTGGAGGTAAGGTCGAGGGTAACGCTGTACCAATTCCCGTCGGGCAGCGTATTGGTGCGCGTATAGACGGCGCCGTTGGCCGCCCAGCCGTCGCTGGCCGACGGGGTGGCGTTGGACGAGTTGAGTTGCTGCATCGCGTCTTCGATGCCGGCTTCGGTGACGGCGATGGCGATGTTCCAGGCTTGGGACCGGACGCTGAGGGTATTCTGCTGCTGGACAAGCGCGAGGTAGTAGAGCACGAATACGCAGAGGATGCCGCCGAGGATCATCACGATCATCAGGGCGCTCGCCATTTGGCTGAGGGTTCTGGATAGATGAATTTTCATAAGCTTGCTAAGAACTGGGATCTTGTTGGTTACGGATGACGATGCGGGCGGTCTGGATATTCTCGCTGTTGACGATGCCGGTGGACAGGATTATCGAGGTTTTCCATGTCAACTGGAGGACTTTGACCGTATTCATCCAGTCGTTGGTGGCCACCGGAAAGCTGCCGAAGATCGAGTTGCTGGGGCAGCGCTTGAAAAGCTGGAAACTGAGCAGGCTGCAGTTGTTTAAGATGGCCTTCGAGGTTCCGTCCGTCGATGTGCGGATCATTTTCTGGGCATTCGGGCTGAAGGAGTAGGTGACGGTGTTCGTGGCATTGTTCTCGTCAGCAGTCAGGATGGTGATGCTGTTGGTGGTGTAGTTGAGGACTTTCCTGGCCTGGCGGATTTCGCGGGTGAGTTGGTCCATTGCCTGACGGTTGGATTGATCGAGCAGGGCGTAGTTATACATAGATGCCATGGTTTTGACGCTGAAAAGATAAGTGCCCATCAGAACCAGCCCGACGATGGAGAAGACGGCTACCGCCACCATAATCTCGACCAGGGTCCAGGCACTGCGGCTTCTTTGGGTGGGTCTAATAGACATAGTTTTGCATTCCGTCCTTGGCGATGTAGGTGGTTAAAGTGCGCGTGTGCGGGATGTCCCGGGTGGACCAACTGATGGCTACGGTGAGTTGGCGCATGTTGGTGCTGTAGCTGGTGCCCGCGCAGGTCGCGACCGCCAGTGTTCCGGTGAAGGTCGCCCCCTGAGCGCCCGAAACGGCTTGCGGGTCATAAACATTGGTGAAGGTGGCGGGAATGAAACCGTTCGAGTTCACCTGGTCCCAGTTGTAGAGGCGGATAGTTTCCGCCTTTTCCAGCAGGATTTGGGTTGCCCGCTGGTTTTCCCGCACGCACTGGATCGTGAGGAATCCGTAGCGGAAGGAGCCGAATAAGCCGCCAGCCATGATGCCAAGGACTGCAACGGCCATAACGACATCCACCAGGGTCATGGCGTTCTCGGGCTTATCGACGGGGCAGAGTTTCATTTGTTTTCGTTTATGTCTGAATATTGGACACCATTGCCATAAAACCCCAGATCGCAGTCACCCCGAGGATGTCGGAGGTCTTATCAAACGGTTCATCCGGGCAAACCAAGACGTTCACCTTTACCCCCATTATGTGACCGTTCTCATCTGTAATTCTCATTCTCATCTGTCTTGGCTGGTCGCCATGCGGCAGCGCATGACAACTCAACCGCCTTGAGATAGCACAATCTGAGCCAGCGTCTGCGAGGGCCAGGAGGAGCCGACTCGTCATCTAATCCGGTTTTGGTCTTGGATGTGCTTACCTTAGCCTCCGCAGAGGCGAGTTGTGGCGAGGGGAGCAAGACGTCCCTTAACCAGAAGACCTGGCGAGCAGTGCCGCCCCGCCCAGGCTTTGAGGGACGTTGACGAGACGCGCGGTTGACGGCGAAATTCCGAAGTGTATAAAGAGACAAGCATGGGTCTGCCATTTTTTGACAATGTAATCAGCCGGAAACACGACCAGGTGATGGCCGTGGATCTGGGCACCCGGACCACCAAGGCGGTCAGCCTTCAGCGCCGCGTCCAGGGTTTCGCCCTCTGCGGGTTTGCCATCCTCGATGCTCCGATTTACGAAAAGACCCTGGCCCCAGACCTGCTCACCGAGCATCTCAAGGCCCTCACCCAGGTGCTCCGGCCCACAACCAAATATGTTTCCCTCAGCGCGGGAGTCAACGATGTCCAGGTTCGTCACGCGGACATCCCCCGAATGCCTCTCCACGACATGCGCCAGATCCTCAAGCTCAATTCTAAAGCCTATCTGCAACAGGACCTGCCCGGGCACATCTTCGATTGCCAGATCAGCACCCGAACGCCGCAATCCGTCCCGGCCGACAAGCCCAAGGATTCGGGGGGGGCACAAAAACAGAAAGTCCTCGTCGCCGCTGCTCGCAAACAATTCATCGATGACATGGTGCAGGGGGTCAAAGGCGCCGGTCTGATCCTTGACTGCATCTTCCCTGGATTGATTGGCCCAGTCAATGCTTTCGAGCGGGGAATGCCGGAACTGTTTCAGAAAGAGGCCGTTGCGCTGGTGGATGTCGGATTCAGGAGTTCGTCGATTTGCGTGGTTGTGGAAGGCGAGTTGGTCCTCAGCCGCGTGGTGGGTATCGGCGGCGACAAAATCACCAATGGCCTGGCCGAGGTCCTCAACATCAGTTACGCGGAGGCTGAGGGGATCAAAATCGGCATGGCATCCGAGGTCCAGACCCATCTCGAAACCCTCTTCGCCCCGATTGGCCGCGAGCTGCGGGCATCGCTCGACTTTTTCGAACACCAGAACGACCGCCCCGTTACGCAGGTTCTGCTCACCGGTGGTTCCGCTTGTGGGGACTTCATCGTCGAAAAGCTCCGGCAGGAATTGATGGTGGATTGCAAGCGTTTCAACCCGACATCGTTTCTGGAAATGCAATTGTCGCCCCAGCAGACCGCTGAAATCGAGGAGGTCGGTCCCCAACTGACCGTCGCCTTGGGCGCCGCGCTCGCTGTCCTCTGATTTCGCGTTCGACCTATGCCAATTCGCCTTAATCTACTCGCCGAAGCGCAGGCCGCCGAGGCTGCTCGGCGTCGTGACCCGGTCAAGCGCGCCATCTGGGCGGCCGTCCTGATCATTGTCGTAATCCTTGTGTGGAGCAGCTCGCTCCAGCTCAAGGCCATTCTCATTAATGGCGATGTCAGCAGCTTGCAGAGCCAGATTAAATCGCACACCAACGACTACAGGGCTGTGCTCGACGATCAGAACAAGATCGCCGACATCAAACACAAGCTCCAGGAACTCCAGCGCTTGTCCGCCAATCGCCTGCTTCAGGGCACCCTCCTTGAGGCCCTCCAACACAGCACGGTGGACGACATTCAGTTGATGCGCTTTAGCGTCGATCAGACTTATATCCGCATCGAGGGGACCAAGTCGCGCACCAACGACGCCAAGGTCTTTATCCCGGGCAAACCCGCCACTCAGACGGAGCGGATACTGCTCACGCTTGAAGGCGCTGACTCCTCGGCCAACCCCGGCGACCAGTTGAACAAGTACAAGGACGCGCTCGCCAGCAACCCTTACTTCAAACAGGTGCTTGTTAAAACCAACGCCATCAGCCTCCGAAACCTTGCCCCGCCTCAAACCTCCCCGCTCACCGGCAAACGGAGCGCCATATTTACCCTCGAATGCCGCTACCCGGAGAAAACGCGATGAACTACCGTAAACCTTCCAAAGAGAAGCTTAATCACCTCATTCTCGTTGTCGTGTTCACTCTGCTAGCAGTCTCGGGACTCTACTTTGGCCTGATCCGACGACAGACCGAGAGCATCGCTCGACTCGGGCAGGACAAGGCCGCCGCCGCCAAGAAGCTCCAGCTCGTGCTCGATACTCTCCACCGGGCGAACCTCATCCATGCCGAGCTGGACGAGGTTAAGAACACTCTCGAGAGAGTGGAAACTGACATTGCGTCCGGAGACCTTTATAGCTGGGTGATCAATTCGCTGCGAGGGTTTAAGGCTGCCTACAAGGTTGAAATTCCGCAATTCAGCCAACTTGGCCCCTCCACCGACGTCAATCTGTTCCCCACTTTTCCCTACAAGCAGGCGACACTGACCGTTGCAGGCCTCGCTCACTTTCACGATCTCGGAAAGTTCCTTGCTGACTTCGAAAATCAATTCCCGCACACCCGCCTTGTGAACCTGAGCCTCGATGCCAACGCTTCTTCCGTGACCAGTCAGCCGGAAACTCTGTCGTTCAAAATGGACATTGTCACCCTGGTCAGAGTCAATGCGCCTTGAACCATCAGATGCGCCTTATGCAAACCTCATCCCCTCAACTCCGCGCCTGGACGCTTCGGTTCGCTGGCACCCTGTTCAGCCTGGCTTTCGCCGCCTGCGCCGCAGAGTTCCGAACCAATACGCCAGCCAAGTCCCCAGCCCCCCCGCCAGCCGCAACCAGCGCGACCCGGGTGGAGACTGAGATCCCCAAGTCGGTCTTCAACCTCCCGACCACGGATCGGGAAGGCAAAGACCCATTTTATCCACTCTCCACACGCATGTTCGCTCACCTGGTGGTTAAGTCAACCAATCGACCCCCGGTCGTCCCCGTCATTGAGAACCTGCAGCTCAAAGCGTTGTCGGGGGTGCCGGGCCACCGCTTCGCCATCATCAACAACCAGACCTTTGAAGCCGGCGAAGAAGGGGATGTCATAACGAAAACAGGCCGTACGCGCGTTCGCTGTCTCGAAATCAAGGATGATTGTGTCCTGGTTCAGGTCGGCGGCGAGCAGCGCGTGCTGCGTCTGCGCCCTGGCATCTGATCGCACTCCCTACGCTTTGCGCGGCTCGGCTGCGGCTTTGTCGCGCTGCGCTCATCCCCTCTCTGCGGTTCCTTTCTCACCGCCCCGACTGAATAGATACAAGTCCGGCAGATCGCCCACCACTCACGGTCCCTTGCTGCGGACCTGCCAAGCCCCAAGGGCGGATTCAAGAAACCGTAGCCGCCGACGGCAGTCGGCGCTAACACTCCGAT
>JBAXTC010000950.1:0-2718 GCA_037130375.1 Verrucomicrobiota bacterium
AGCAGAGCCTACCAGCCCAACCTCAGAGCCGTCACACACTCTTGCCGAAGCAACTCCACAAGCTCAATTCCCCCACGACTGGCGCAAACGCCTGTATTTCTGCTGCATAGAGTGGCTCTTTGGGGGAAGCCAATTGCGCGTCGGGGAAATTGGATTTGCGCTTTCTTGCCAGCAGTCAATCGCTCACCAGCCAGGTCAAAATGGACTTCTGCGCGTGGAGCCGGTTTTCCGCTTCATCGAAAATCGTCTGCGCGTTCGCTTCAAACGTCGCTTCGTCGATTTCCTTGCCGCGATAGGCGGGCAGGCAATGCATCACAAGCGCGCCCGGCTTGGCGAGAGCAACCACCGCCGAGTTGATTTGGTATCCGCTCATCTGCTGGAGACGCTTGGCGGACTCGGCTTCCTTGCCCATCGAGACCCAAACATCGGTGTAGAGCAAATCAGCGCCGGTGGCTGCCGCCTTGACATCCTCGGTGAGAACGATATTCCCTCGCGCGCGCTTCACCAAATCGGCGTGCGGCTGAAACGCCTTGGGCGCGGCGATGCGCAGCTCAAAACCGGCCTTGCCGGCAGCAAACATCCACGAATTCGACATATTGCCGGCGCCATCGCCGATAAACGTGACCACTTTGTCGCGAATGGGGCCGCGCTTTTCCTGAAAGGTAAGGATATCTGCCAGAATCTGGCATGGGTGCTCGTCGTCCGTCAGCGCGTTGATGGTGGGGATATTTGCGTAGCGGGCAAACTCCTCGACGTCACTTTGCGCAAACGTGCGGAACACCGCGCCGTGGACCATCCGGCCCAAAACCCGGGCGGTGTCTTTGATCGGCTCCCCACGGCCAAGCTGGATTTCGCTCGAGGGAAGAAAAATCACCTGGCCGCCCAGCTCACGGATTCCCACCTCGAAGGACACACGGGTGCGGGTGGAGGATTTTGAAAAAAGCATTGCCCATATCTGCCCGGCCAGCGGCTGCGTTGCATGACGCCCGCGCTCGGCTTTGATGCTGATCGTGTCGGCCAGAATCTTTTCCATGTCCGCCGGTTCGAGTTGTTCAATGCTCAATAAATGCTTCATCTTCAAGTTAAGTTAATCGCGAGGCTGAATCACTTCATGCGAAAGCTGCGTCCATTGTGCCGATGCAACTCAGGCAACCCAGTCAACCCATGCAGCCCACGCAGCGACATGATGGGTCAGCCCGCAAACCCTGCCACCACAGATTCCAGCGTTTTCAACCCTTCCTCCGCCTCGCGCTGCTGCAAGTTAAGGGGCGGCAGGAAACGCATGATGTGCGTGCCGGCAGGAATTGCCAGCAACCCCGCCGCATGCAAAAGATTCGCCAACCGGATCGTCTGGGTCTTGCTGCTGTCACCGGGCAGGTTCGCAATGTCGGGGGCCAGTTCGATCCCGACCATGAGGCCCAGGCCGCGGACGCTATGGATGGCCTGCGGATATTTTTTCGCCAGTTGCTCCAAGCCCGTCTTGAGATAAGCACCGACCTGGCGGGCGTTCTCGGCCAGCTTCTCACGCTGGATCACATCGAGGATTTTCAGGGCGACCGCGCAGGCCAGCGGTGAGCCGCCGTAAGTCGTGCCGTGCGTGCCAGGGCCGAGCAAATCCGCATAAGGCGCCCGCACCCAGAACGCGCCGATCGGGAATCCGCCGCCGAGCGATTTGGCCATTGAAATGGCGTCGGGCAGAAACTGTTCCCCCTCGGGCACGCCTTCCAGTATCCGCTGATAGCTTTGGAAACGGCCGCTGCGAAAATGCCCGCATTGCACGCTGTCCAGCAGCAGCAGCAACCTCTTCTCATCACAAAGCCGGCGCAGACCCAGCAGATACTCGGGCGTTGCAGGCGTCACGCCCCCTTCGCCCTGGATGCCTTCGATCATGATCGCAACGGTTGCGGGCGAAATCGCCGCCCGCATGGCCTCGACATCGTTATAGGGCACTTGACGGAAGCCCGGCACCATCGGTTCAAACCCTTTCTTCACCTTCGCCTGACCTGTGGCGGCGATGCCCGCCAGCGTCCGGCCGTGGAATGAGTCGAGGGTGGTGATGATTTCAAACCGGCCTTCGTCATGGCCAAACTTGCGCGCCAGCTTGAACAAGCCCTCGTTGGCTTCGACGCCGCTGTTGCAGAAAAAGCATTTACCGGGGCCGATGAGGCTCACGAGCGCCTGAGCCAGCCGGCCCTGCGGCTCGTGGTAATAAAAGTTTGAAGTGTGGATCACCTTGCGCGACTGCTCCACGAGCGCCTCGGTAATCGCCGGGTGCGCGTGCCCGAGCGAACTGACCGCAATACCGCCGCCAAGGTCGAGGTAACGCCGGCCGGTGATATCGTAAAGGTAACTGCCGATGCCGTGGCTAAATACAATCTCGAAGCGGCCGTAGCTGGGCACCACGTTCTGTTGGAACAATGCCTGTACGGCGGCCACGTCATTGCGCACAATGGGCGGCGGGGGCGGAACGATGTCTTTCATGGTCTGTTCGTCAAATAAAACAAGCAAATCATTAGCAGGACATCTCTCAGAGGGAAGCGCAATGTTGCGGGTGCGGGTGGCAAGGGCGCAGGGCAGAATTCTTCGAGAGCAAGAACTAACCAAGGTCGAGCGGCAAGTGGATGGTGCCGCCGCCAAAATAATCATTCCCGCTTTTTGCCGGGCACTTCGGGCTGGAACCGCTTGACGAGGTCGATCAGCGCCTTCAAGTCATAAGGC
>JBAXTC010000951.1:0-2714 GCA_037130375.1 Verrucomicrobiota bacterium
GAACCTTGAAGTCCCTTGCCGCACTACTCGTTTACGAGGTTCACTCCCAATCCGACGGGCGCAAGTCTGCCTTGGCTTCCTTTATCGCATGCTCAAGCAGACGTAGAAGCCCCAGGTTCGGGCTACGGTCGGGTGTGGAAGCCGATATGTTCTGAACCTGGCGCGATAGCTGAGCATGTACAAGGCCACCTGCGGTCCGCCAGCGGGGTGCGCCCCTGGGCAGCCCCGAAGATCCCACTTTTGAGCGCCCGCCATGCTCCGGGCGGCAAAATGCATTCGGAACCCCGAACCCCACCCAGAAAATAGCAAAACAGTACGGATTTATTCTGGGCGTGACAAAGCGCCGTGATTCTGAGAATCCTGTCTGATGAACAACGAAATTGCCGTCATTAAAACCAATGAAGGCGAACTCATCGTCGAGTTTTGGCCCGATGTCGCTCCGAAAACCGTCGAGAATTTCAAGGCCCTGGCTCGGAAAGGGTTTTACGACGGCACCTGCTTTCACCGGGTGATCAAAGGGTTCATGATCCAGGGTGGCGACCCGTTAACCAAGGAATTGAAGCAGGAAGCCCGCTGGGGGACAGGGGGACCGAGCCACAAAGTCAAAGCTGAGTTTAGTGACCGTCATCATGACCGCGGGGTTCTTTCCATGGCCCGGTCCCAGGATCCCGACTCCGCCGGCAGTCAGTTTTTCATCTGTCACGGCAATCCCCACTTTTTGGATCGGCAGTACACCGCGTTTGGCAAACTGATTAAAGGCGACGACGTATTGGAGAAGATTGCCACGACGCCAACGCACCCTCAGGATCGCCCGGACAAGCGCATGGGGGTCGAGAGCATCAAGATCGTTCCGGCCGACTCGGTAAAACTAAGGGATTAGTGATTAGTGGCTGCCAACGGGCCTGTTAAATCAGGAACTGCCGATCTCGAAGCGCGTCGTTGCCAATTCCCGGTCACCAATCTCCCTGCCAGATGCCCAAACCCTGGGAAAAGATCAGCTCGCAGCCGGCCGGTGATTATCGGATTTTTACGATTCGGACCGACCGATCAATATCTCCGCGGACCCATAAAGCGCATGATTTCCATGTCATTGATTGCGTCAACTGGGTGAACGTCGTTGCCATCACCCCCGACGGTTGCCTGGTGATGATCGAGCAATACCGCCACGGTTCGAGCACCGTCGAGTTGGAAATTCCCGGCGGCATGATCGACGCCAAAGACGCATCACCCGTGGCAGCGGCATTGCGCGAGTTGCGCGAGGAAACGGGCTACGAGGGGGAGAATCCGCAGATGATTGGCCAGATTTTCCCCAACCCGGCGATCATGAGCAATATCTGCTACACGGTTCTGGTGGACAATTGCCACTGTCGGCACCCGGTCGAATTTGATCATGGCGAAGATTTGGTGACGCGGCTGGTGCCCGTGACCGATCTCGCGCAATTAGTGGCGGCGGGCAAAATCCAGCATTCATTAGTAGTCGTCGCGCTCTACTACTTTGAACTGTGGCAACGCCGAACCGGCAAGAGTTAGATCAGCTACGCCAGTCTAACTGGAATCCCGCTGGCGGCCAGGAACCGCTTCACATCCCCGACCGTGAACTCGCCGAAGTGAAAGATGCTGGCGGCCAGGACGGCGTCCGCTTTGCCCTCGAGCAGCACCTCGGCCATGTGCTCCAGGTTGCCTGCGCCGCCGCTGGCCACGACGGGCACGCCGACCGATTCACTGATGCGTCGCGTGATGACCAGATCAAAGCCCGCCTTCGTCCCGTCTGCGTCGATGCTGTTGAGCACGATCTCGCCTGCGCCGAGTGAGACGGCACGTTTGGCCCACTCGACAGCCTCCAGACCAGTCGCCTTGCGACCGCCATGAGAGAATACTTCCCACCGGTCGGGCGCGGCCTTCTTCGCATCGATGGAGACCACTATGCACTGGCTGCCGAACTTCTCGGCCCCGGCGCGGATCAAGTCCGGGTTTGCCAGCGCCGAGGAGTTGATGCTGATCTTGTCGGCGCCCGCCCGCAGCATGGTGTACATGTCGTCCACCGAACGCAGGCCGCCGCCGACCGTGAGCGGCATAAAGCATTGGTCCGCTGCACGCTCGACCACCTCCACCATGGTCGCCCGGCCATGCGCGCTGGCGGTAATATCGAAGAAGACCATTTCGTCGGCGCCCTGCTCGTTGTAGCGCAAGGCCAGCTCGACCGGATCGCCCACGTTGCGCAGTCCGCCGGCTTCGGCGACGCCGAACTGGACGCCGCGGGTGACCTGGCCCGCATGCACGTCCAGGCATGGTATAACACGTTTTGCGATCATCGCTGCTCATTGAACCGGTTTAATGAGCAGCAATCAACATCTTCTGAGCCGCGCCAATGGCGAGCCAGGGCGGATTCAAGAACCTGCAAAATCGTAGCCGCTGACGGTAGTCGGCGCACTTTTTCTCGATTATCGGAGTGTTAGCGCCGACTGCCGTCGGCGGCTACGATTTCTTGAATCCGCCCTGATGGCGAGCGCTGTCCGCTTGCACGGCCGGTGTGAATATCATTCGGGTTGCACAGGTGGGTGAGGGTGTTAGTCTGGTGCCATGAACAGCGAAGCTTCATCCGAGAGTCCGTTCCATTTGCAGCCGGACAAACCGGGTTTTGAGGCGCTGGCCAATGATAACAGTTTCCGGTTTTGGTGGGCGTCGGAACTGGCGGTTATCCTCGGCTACGAGAG
>JBAXTC010000952.1:0-2709 GCA_037130375.1 Verrucomicrobiota bacterium
GGTTTGGCCTTGGATTGCTGTGGTCCCGATGGCAGAATCAGCCGCATGTTCAAAATGCACAGCCACAGGCCTGATGTCGTATCATGGCGCTTATCCGGGGCGCTTACGCTGATTACTCTCCTGGCGCTGCTGACCGGAACCGGCTGTAAAACAGCACCTCCGAACTCGCTCGCCACCCATAACTCCATCAAGTGGGAGAAGGAAATTGCCGCCTTCGAGGCCAGTGACAAAACCAACCCGCCTCCCAAAGGCTGCATTGTCTTTGTTGGCAGCTCCAGCATCAAACGCTGGACCAGTCTGGTCGCGGATTTTCCCGGGTTGCCGGTTGTAAACCGCGGGTTCGGCGGCTCACAACTTGCCGACTCGGTGAACCTCGCCGAGCGCATTGTCATTCCCTACGAACCGCGTCAGGTCGTGGTTTATGCCGGCGGCAATGACATCAATGCCGGCAAAGAGCCGGAGTTGGTCTATGGTGACTTTGTCGCGCTGATGACCAAGCTGCGCTCCCGGCTTCCGAACGCGCGCATCGACTACATCGCCAGCGCACCGAATCCCAGCCGGTGGGGCCAGGTGGAAAAGGTGCGGCGGCTCAATTCACTGGCTCAAGCTTATTGTCGCCGTCACGGGATAACATTCATCAACGTTTTCCCGCTCATGCTCGGCCCCGATGGCCAGCCAAAGCCGGACATCTTTGTGGCCGACCGCCTCCACATGAATGCGAAGGGCTACGCGATTTGGCAAGCGGCGGTCAGGCCTTGCCTGAAATGAACGGCGAAAGAGCTGCCCTCAAGCTGCTGGCCGCCTTCCATTCGGCATCGAGCTCCGCCAGAGTTTTGCCCGTGCAGACCCGCCACAGGTCATCGGTGTATTGGCCCTGACGGCAGGCGGCATTGAGCTTGGCAATCAACTCCTTGTTCGGGTCGTGATGTTCCACCACATAGTTGAGGAAATTGGCCGTGACACGGTAACTGGCGTCGTATTTGAGGGAAACATCGCGGTGGCTGCGCAGCCAGGTGCCATCGGCCCCGTGGCTCTGCGGCTCGTATAGGAACCAGCGGATATAGTCGGAGATGCCCTCGACGAGCCAGCCGGGGCCGGGTTTGAATCCAGGATTGCTGCGCTGACCTCGATACTGCTGAACCACGTGTACCTCTTCGTGCAGAAGAGCGCCCAGGGCTTCGCGGTTCAGTTCTCCTTTGAGCCAGATCGAGTTGACCGTGACTCGCGTGCCCCCCGTGGCGGCGACTCCGCTTCCAGGTTTGATCGTCACGCTGAATCGTTTGGGCGCGGTGTAGCCTTCGCTGGGTAGCATCGCGACGATCTTCGGATACCACTCGGCCAGGACCGGGCCCAGCTTCTGCTCCGCCCATTCCTTCAAGTCGGGCGCCTCGGAAGTGTCGATCGAGATTTCGCAATAACCGTCAGGCGAGCGGATGCTAAAGGGGCGGGCTGAGGCGTCGGTGGCAGACTCAGGGAAGGCGGCTGCGCCGACCGCACCGTTTTGATCAATGACATCAATTTCGCTGTAGAATGTGTTTCCAAAATCATCGGCGGCTTGGGTGC
Organism: Verrucomicrobiota bacterium; assembly: GCA_037130375.1. Classification (GTDB taxonomy): domain Bacteria; phylum Verrucomicrobiota; class Verrucomicrobiia; order Limisphaerales; family UBA8199; genus JAPLUA01. Next base: position 1,564 of record JBAXTC010000952.1, read on the forward strand.
GCGAAATGTCGAACAGCAGATACCGGTATTTCCCAATGGGGCCCTCTGGATCAGAGATGCTGACGCCGTATTGCCCGCCGCCTTCGCCTTGTTTCGGCCGGGTATCGACCCGGGCGATCAGTTTCCACCCACATTTCTCCGGCTCGGTCCCTCGCTTTGGCTGCGAGTTGAAATCCTCGGTCTTGCCTTCGCTTGCGTAGAGTTTATAGACCTGCGGCCCGCGGGTGCTGGGGTGCCAGGAATAGGTGTTGACCTGCCTGAGGTCCAGCGCGCTGCCCAAATCCACCAGCACCCGTCCGCCGTCGGTGCCGGCATTGAAGAAAAAGTTCTCCGCTGGCTCATCCGCCTCGGCGGGGACTTTGCCATCATGCAGTTTGTCCAAGCCGCCGCCGTTGTCGTCTCGTTCGCCGTCCACCATCGTGAATTTGGCCTTCGTGGCGGCATCAGTCCGGGATGGCGCCGGGACGCTCTTAAAATTGAAGTCGGCAGTGGCGTGCTCGTTATCGTTATATTCGACCACGACTTTAATGTCCGCGAACGCGGTCGTTGCGGAGACTAAGAAAACCGAAGCTGCGACCGTAATTAGAGTGCGATAGCTCATGGCGCTTATGTTTGCTCTGGGGGGGGGGATTATTGGCCAGGAATGCGATAGAAATCGGCGGCATTGCTGGCTGCGAGAAGCAGACTGCTGTCGTTGGTTGGAGCGCCGGCCGGTTGCCAGGCTCGGCTGGTGAGGGTCGTCGTCATTTCGATTTCATCCAGGTGGTCATGGTCCAGCAAGAGAGGCGTCAGCTCAAGGCGAATGATGTAACCTTCGTTGGAATTCTCGCAACCTCAATCCATCTGGCACGGAATGCCGCCGGCCGGCCAGCCAGGCTGTCTGAACAACCGCTGGAACGACCTCCCAAAACAGACCAGCATCATCGTCCCCGCGCCGCAGGTCAGGCGTCCCGCCTGGCCATTATTCTCCGCCGCCGACCAAAACCCGCCTCTGCTCTTGCCTATTCACAGATATCTATCGTCTCCATAACCCCTTAGCCCAGAGCCAATCAACCAAAGCCTCCCACTCACAGCCCGAGCTGCACCGTAGCACCTCCGTTACACCTCCGTAGTACCTCCGTTACACCTCCGTAGTACCTCCGTTAC
>JBAXTC010000953.1:0-2705 GCA_037130375.1 Verrucomicrobiota bacterium
CCCGGACAAGCCCCAGGTTCGGGCTGCGGTCGGGTGTAAAAGCGGCTATGTTAGGAACCTGGCGCGATAGCTGAGCATGTTCATGTTCTTCCCGGCGCACAAAAGATGCAGCCTGGTCCTTTAACTGACACAATGCATGGGGCGACATCGCGGAAAAGTGAGGTATGAATGGCAGTAGCCCAGGCATGAAAGCCGAGGATAGGCAGGGATGGAAATTCGGTGGCCAGGAGCGGCATGTTCATAGCAACGGGGCCGTCGGGACACCATCAGCGCGCAAAATGTCGGGTGCCCTCACCCGGCATCCCTGTCCTGCTTCAATGAGGCATGTTTCGTCGATGTTGCGGCAACTGAATTAACGAGAGATCACTCGGTGGAGGCCATCTCCATCAAGGCCGGGGAGGGCACACTCTCTGTCGCCACCCTTACTTTCTCCAGATGCACCGGTAGTTGAACCGCCGGTTGGGCGCGCTGTCCCCGCTGGTGCATAGGGAGATCGGGTCTTTCAGGTCCGTTGGATTGTCGCACCAATGAAAATCAAAGCTGATGGCGTCGCCCTTCAAGCCTAGCTGTTTGCGCGGCACCGCCATTTCCAAGGCATTGCCCGAATAACGATAATTCAGCCGCGCCACCTCGACCCACGGACCGCCGGGCGCATCGGGAGCATAACGCCGGATCGTCGTGGTCTTGCCGTCGATCACGCGCTGGTTGATGAGGTAATCATAGCCATACCAGCCCGTGTTGGGGTTCTGGTCAGCATCGATCAACAGGAGCATCCAATTGGCATCGGTATGCGGGGTTAATGCTTCCTTTGTCTCGACGTAGAAATACACCCTGTCACGGTCAACCGCGACTTTGCTGGTGATGATATCGTTGCGGCCTGTGTTGTTGGTGTAATGAAGGCCGCCATAACCATCGTAATTGCGGTGGAAAGTATCCCCGACCGTGTCGCGGTACTCGACATCGACTCCCGCCCAATCCGCAAAATCTCCGTCGATCTTTATCCGGTGCAGTCCCTTCACCTCGGGTATGGGGCGAACGCCTTTATAGCGGCGGATATTCTCCGCCATCTGCATATAGTAATTGTCCGTATATCCGCCTTTCATCGGTTGGATGCAGCGGTTGAACTCGGCATTGTACTGGTCCACGAAGAAGTAAGTGCTGTCGCGACGCATGAATTTTGTGGTGGAACCGCCCGACGGCGGGTATTTGCCGGCGGTCCATTCGTTCCAGTCGTTGATATAGAGGAACTGCGGGTCGCCCTTGATCGCTTCATCCCATCGCTGCTGGAAGCAGATGCCGTAACCCTCCGGATGCTCCACCTTCCGGCCCAGCCACGGCACGTAAGTCGGCTCCGGCAGGTCATATTGGTTCAGGGCAGGCTCGCCGCCTTCCCGGCTCCAGGACTTGCCCACCAGGCTCGACGGATGCTGCGCGGGTGTGACCGCAGCTTCTTCCTTCTTGCCTTTGTGCATCGAGATCAGTTCATCCGGGCTCATCGCCGCGACCCGTTTGTCGCCCAGGTCCAAACCGAAACTCCAGTTGTCTTCTGTCCCGACAAACCGTTTTCCCGCCCATTCCCGGTATCCCCACCACATGGTGCGCAGCGTGAAGAAACTCTTCACCTCTTTGGTGTAGTCCTTGTAGAACTCATCGCTGTAATCAGGGTCGCCATAATGCGGGTGCTTGGCATCGGTCTTGGCGGCAGCATCGTAATGCGGATTCGGGTTCTGCACCCCCGCGCCGTTGGCATCAGAGCTGGGCATGCCGTTGTAAAGCAGCAACGGCTTGTCGTCCCAACTAAACCAGAGGTCTTGGTGCTTTCCGGCTTTGTATATCTTGTCAAACAAGTCCTGCACCACGGTGATCACGGGGCCGTTAAACGCCCAGAAACAGAACTGCGGCACCTGGTTGCCTTCCGCCTTCATCTTTCGCATCACCGAAAAGAGAACTTCCCACTCGTCCCAATAACGAACCGCGTTTGTGACATCCACAATGAGGACATCCACTCCCGCATCGGCAAGCATCGATATGTCTTTGCGGATGACGGATTCATCCTTGCTCAGGAAGTAACCTGCCTCCGGTTCGCCCCAATGATACGAGCCCTCCGTCCAAAGCGGGTGTTTGGCATCCAGGCGGGCCTTCGAATCGCCCGCCAGCACCCGGCTCACATCCGCGCTATAAGGGCTCTTGAGTTGATGCGCCGAATCGCTGTGCCATGTGATATAGAAAATGCCCACCACGCGGCGCTGGTCTTTCTTGACCGGCCCCACCACCGAGCAGCTCGGCGCGTTACGGCCCAGGGCGTCATGCCCCACCCAGGTATCGGGAAAGATATCGCGATAATAAGGCGCTTCCCCCGCAAACGCGCCGCTCGCCACACCCAAAAATCCTAACAGGGTTATTAATGGAAATATGCATTTCCTCGGCGCCTGGCAAAATGAGCGTTGGCTCGCATGTCGATCTTTCATCATTGTGGAACGGATATTAGAACCTGTTGACCCGGGTTGAAACATTTTTTCTTTCATGGCGCAGATCATTTTGTTTTTGACAGCAACATCACGAACACCTCGTGGTAGAGGGTCGTCATATCCTCACTCACGCCGGCCAGCGCACGAGCGCGATCCGGCTGAAACTCGTTTTCGCTAGTGTAGTGTCCCGGAAATAACTAGACATATTCTGACGCCAATTTACGCACAAATGCCTGA
>JBAXTC010000954.1:0-2694 GCA_037130375.1 Verrucomicrobiota bacterium
AGGGCAGGCGTCTCGCCTGCCCACCGGGCGTCTTGCTCGCGAACCCAACTCCGCCGGGACGACCGCTGGTGCCGGCGAGACGCCGGCCCTGCCCCCCGACAGGTACGATGTCGCCATCATCGATGTTCCAGCCCCCGCGACCGCGCAGCTCAACCGGTTTTACACCGTGGAGTTTCTGGCGGAGATCAAACGCGTGCTGGCCAGGGATGGAGTGGTGTCCCTGGCGCTGGGCCAATATGAGAATTATGTCAGCCCGGACCTGGCGCGAATGCTCTCCTCTGCCTATTCTTCACTGAGGCAAACCTTTCGACACGTGCTGGTCATCCCTGGCAGCCGGGTCTTCTTCCTCGCCTCGGATGGCCCGCTCTTTGCCGACATCGCCGCCCGCCTGGAACAGCGCCACATCCAAACCAAACTGGTCAACCGGCATTACCTCGACGCGATGTTGACTGCCGACCGGATGGCGGACCTCGCTGGCGCCACCGCGCAACCGGCCGCGCTGAATCGGGACTTCAGCCCGGTCCTCTACTATTACCACCTGCGTCACTGGATGAGCCAGTTCAACTTCCGGTTCGGCCCGCTGCAAGTGGCGCTGGTCGTTCTGCTCGGCTTCTACCTGGTCCGATTGCGCGGCGGTGCGTTCGTCCTGTTTGCGTCGGGCTTTGCCGCGTCCGCCCTCGAGATCGTGCTGCTGCTGGCCTTCCAGGTTCTGTGCGGTTCGCTTTATCATCAAGTTGGGGTGATCGTAACCGTCTTCATGCTCGGCCTGGCCCTCGGCGCGTGGCTGATCAATCGGCTGACTCATTTGGCGGAAACCGGGCTGGTACTTTTGGCCTGGGCCATCGCTGCCTACGCGGTGCTTCTCCCGTTGGCGTTGCCGCTGCTGAATCGCATGGGCGGCATCGGCCCATCGCTTTTTGCCATCAAATCCATCATCGTGCTGCTGACCTTGACGCTGGCCCTGCTGGTGGGCATGCAGTTCCCGCTGGCCAACCAACTCGAATTCGACGGCACCGTCCGAGGCGCGTCGCGACTTTATACCGCGGATTTCGTCGGGGCGTCCCTGGGCGCATTGCTGACGTGTATCCTCCTGATCCCGACAATCGGCGTGACCGGTGTTTGCCTGCTGACTGGGGCGCTGAATCTGCTGGGGGTCGGGATCATCCGATTTCGAAAGACTGTGCTATGAACAAGCTCAATTTCATCCTGCTCAAAGCGGTCCGCTGGAGCGGTTGGCCTCTGCTGCCGCTGCTGCTCCTGTTTCTGCTGACCGGCTACATCATGGACGGACGTTACGGACTCAGCAAACTGCTGGACGAGAAATCCGCGCTCACATTCCACCGCATGCTCCACCTGCCGCTGATCATCCTCGTGCTGCTGCACAGCCTGCCGGCGACCTACCTGGCCTTGCAACGATGGGGCTGGATCAAACGCCGCGATTCCGGCAGCCCGCGTGATTAACCCCTGTCACAGTCCGTAGTTTGCCGCCGGCCAGGTCGAGTCCACGTAAATGGGGATGACCAGACTGGCACCCCAGTAGTTGGTGTCGCTGCAACTGGGCACCACGTATTCACTGAGACCCACGGGACTGTTCGCGGAGTTCTCGTAGTCGCAGGTGTATCCCAGCCGGGTCCAAGGCCAACTGTTATCGAGATTGGTGGCGGCGTAGCCGCGTGAGTCGTAAGTGGCCTTGAACCAGGCGGCGTAGCCCGGTGAAACCCCTTGCAACGCATTGGCTGCCAGATAGGGGCTCGTTTCTTCGGGTGCCAGTCCGCAAGAGGGAGAATGGGTGTCCGGGCTGACCGCCGGTCGGAAAAGATATTTCGGGTCCACATAAAACTCCGCCACTCCGTAGGAGCCCGGGCGGGGCGGCAGGCCAAGGGCCATTTCCATGCGCAACGTCCGGTTGGTTCCAGTGTAACTGGTCAGAAGCTGCCGCACATCGGGATATAAAGTGACCCAGGTTTCTCCCGACCAACCGTTGCTCATGGTGTGCGCGCCGGGCGTCAGCAGATTGTTCCATACCCAACTGCCAGTGAATTTCATGGTCGCGACGCGAATCCACCGGTTGGTGGTGCCATCCACCCAGTTGGTGAACGTGCGCCAATCGGTTCCCGGTGTGTTGGTGGCCACGGGCCGCAGTCGGGTGGAAATCTCGTTCGGCAGCGCCACCGCGGCACTTAGCAAAGCGTTTGAATACCGCGCATAGCACTCGGCGCTGTCCGTTACTTCCGGGTACGCATTGCCTTTGACCCGGTAGAACATCGGCACCGGAACTGTGAACACGGATTGGGTGCCCTGGATGTCTCGCAGTTGGCTCCAGTCGTTCGTCCATGCCGCGCCGGGCGCCAATGACGACGACCACTGGACCTCGTAAACGCCATTGGTCAGTCCATTGGCCCAACTCAAAGTGCCGTTGCCTGAAAAAGCGGTGATCTCCTGGGCCGCGAGGCCGCCGCTCAGCAGGAGGCCCATGCCCCAAAGAATAACTTTAGCAATCATAATCCACAATTGAATCGAAAACGTGACACCGCCAGCAGCTACGGACGGACCAGACCGTGCAAATAATATTCGGAAACCGTTCAAAAATATGGCTCTTCGCTCTTGTTGTCACCTTGATTTTGAAAACATTCAATCGGTGGTGCGCATCTTAGATTTTTCGGAGCGAGGACAGGGGCGCAAGACAGAATTGGT
>JBAXTC010000955.1:0-2667 GCA_037130375.1 Verrucomicrobiota bacterium
CACGGTGGGAATTTGCCTGCAATCACGCTTAACACACGCCAAAAATGCGCCCCGGCAACCGCACAGATTGGCGCCAGCAATTCTCACTGAGACAGCACGCGCCGGAGCGCCGGCTTACATCGCACCTCCTGCCCCCAACGATCTCGATTGAGTGGCCAGTCAACAACCGGCTGCCGCTCTACTCGTACCGCAAGGCGTCGATGGGATCGAGCTGCGAGGCTTTGCGGGCCGGATAAAAACCGAAGAACACGCCGACGGCGGCGCTAAAGGCGAAGGCGATGATGATGGAATTGGGCGAGACGAGGGTGGGCCATTGTTTGATCATGGTGATGAGCTTGGCGCCACCGACGCCCGATAAGATGCCCAACAGGCCGCCGGTCGAACTGAGCGCGACGGCTTCGATCAGGAATTGCAGGAGGATGTCCCGGCCGCGCGCGCCGACGGCCATGCGGATGCCGATTTCACGCGTTCGCTCGGTCACGCTGACGAGCATGATGTTCATGATGCCGATGCCGCCCACCAGCAGAGAGACGCTGGCGATGGCGGCCAGCAGGGCGGTCATCACTTCGGTCGTGGCGCTCATGGTCTCGGCGATTTCCTGCTGGTTGCGCATCATGAAGTCGTCGTCGCGACCTGGCTGAATGCGGTGGCGCTGGCGCAGCAGTTCGGCGATGCCGTTTTGGACTTCGGCCATTTGTTCGGCGGTGGCGGCCTGGACGTTGATGCTGCGGAGGGTGGTGACGCCGGCAAACCGTTTCATCCCGGTGGTGTAAGGCACAATGACGGTATCGTCCTGGTCGGAGCCAAACATGGAAGCGCCCTTGGCTTTGAGCACACCGAGAACCTTCATGGGCACGTTCTTGATGCGGATAGTCTTGCCCACCGGGTCATCTTCCGGGAAGAGCTTGTCGGCGGTGGTCTTGCCGAGCACGCAGACTTTGGCGGCTGCCCTCACGTCGGCATCTGTGAACATCATTCCGTCTTCGATGTCCCATTGGCGAATGGTGAGGTAACCGACTCCCTCACCCATGATGGACGTGCTCCAGTTATTGTTGCCCGCCATGATCTGCGCGCCGCTGCGAACCTCGGGGCTGACGGCAGAGACGCCAGGAACCTCTTTCTCCATCGCCAGGGCGTCGTCCACCGTCAGCGTGCCGGCGCCGCCGAAGCCGCTATAAACGCCGCCGCGGTTCACGCTGCCGGAGAAGACCATGATGACATTCTGGCCCAGCGCGGCGATGCGGGATTGGACCTGGGCTTTGGCGCCATTGCCGATGCCGACCATGGCGATGACGGCGCCGACGCCAATGATAATTCCCAACATGGTCAGGACGGTGCGCAGCTTGTTACGGCGCAGGGCACGGAAGGCGGCTTTGAGGATGACGAAGTAGCGCATATCATTCATCATTCAAGAGGGCTGCCTTCTGTTCTTCCTGCAATCGGCGCAATTCATTTGCAGCATTAAAGCGGTTGGGCACGGGCGTGTCGCCGACCACTTTGCCATCGCGCATGACGACCATCCGCTTGGTGTATTGGGCAATGTCCAGTTCATGGGTGACCATGACGATGGTCATGCCCAGGTCGTTGAGCTTCTGGAACACGCCCATGATTTCGATGCTGGTGCGGGTATCGAGGTTGCCGGTCGGCTCGTCGGCAAGGAGCAGGGACGGTTCGTTGGAGAGAGCGCGCGCGATTGCCACGCGTTGCTGCTGGCCACCGGAAAGCTGGTTCGGCTTGTGGTCCGCGCGGTCGGCCAGGCCGACCGTATCCAGCGCTTTCAGAGCGCGTTCGCGCTGGCTTTTTCCGCTCAGACGCCGGCGGGTGTAGAGCATCGGCAGTTCGACATTTTCCAGCGCGGAGGTGCGGGCGAGGAGGTTGAAGCCCTGGAAGACGAAGCCGATCTTCTGGTTGCGGATGTCGGCGAGTTCATCTCTGTCGAGTTGCGAAACATCAATGCCGTCCAGCGAATACTTCCCCTGGGTCGGCCGGTCGAGGCAGCCGATGATGTTCATCATGGTGGACTTGCCGGAGCCGCTTGCGCCCATGAGCGCCACAAACTCGCCCTGGGCGATGTCCAGGGTTACTCCGCGGACGGCATGCACATCCACCTCGCCGGTATGGTAGGTCTTGTGAATTTCGTGAAGACGTATGACTGCGTTCATGGCCGGGAGATGCTGGAGTTCAGGCCGGCGCTGGCGGGTTGCGGCGAACCAGCAACCAGGTCACCAAGGCTGCCGAGCCGCACACCAATGCGCCGATGGCCACTGCCCAGGGAACGCCGAGCCAGTGCGACAGGCCGCCGGCCTCGATGCCGCCCACCGGCATCATGCCGCCGAACACCAGCGCCCAAATGCCCATGACCCGACCGCGCATGCCGTCCGAGACACTGAGCTGGATCACGGTGTTGGTGGTGGAGAAGTAGAGCAGCATGCCCCAGCCGGCGATGGCCAGGAAGATGAGGGCCAAGTAGTAATTCCGCGTCACAGCCAGAAACAGGAGCATCAGCGAGAAGAGTCCCAGGCCGCCGAACACTGACAACCGTCGGGGCAGGCGATCTCCATAAGTGGCGGCGGTCAGCGCTCCGAGGAGCGCCCCGACGCCGTTGGCGCTGAGCAGCATACCGTACTCGTGGCTTCCGACGTGCAACAGGTCGCTGGCAAAGGCGGG
>JBAXTC010000956.1:0-2665 GCA_037130375.1 Verrucomicrobiota bacterium
GGTATTTCGAGTCGGCAGATGAAAAAGCAGAATTGCGCAGGTAATGACATGGTTGAGAACATGAAAGAGCGCTGGTTGTCGGTTGCAGAGATTGCGGCGCACTTGGGCGTCAAGCCGGACACCATATACAAGTGGATTGAACGGAAGCAGTTGCCCGCGCACAAGGTGGGGCGGCTGTGGAAATTTATGGCGACCGAGGTGGATGCGTGGGTTCGAACCGGGAAGGCGGCAGGCCCAGATTGCCAGCCGTGAAATGTGTCCCTCAAAATGGATTCCATCCCGCACATTGAAGAAGCTCGCAGTCACCCTCCGCGCTCAGGCGATCGGGAATCGTCACGGGTCGCGGCGCTTCCTGAGCGCGCGACGCGACTGGTCAACGAACTGCAACAGGGCAATGAGGTGGACCTGCTATGATGACCGAAATCACGATGCTGGCGGTTGGCCTCGCTGTTGGTGGCGTTGCTGTTTGGCTCATCCTCAAAGGGAAGATTCAGGCTGCGGCTGACAAGGCAAAGGCCGAGGGTGACGCTGAGCGTGCCGCTTTGACGGCAACGCTCCAGGCCAGGGATTTCCAAATTCAGGGCCTGAACACCTCAGTCGAAAAACTGAGCGGTGACAATTCTCGCCTACAAGGGGAGTTGACCTCTGCATCAACCAAGCTTGCAGCCGCTGAGGAAAAGAATTCGCAAATTCCCGCACTCAACACCTCGTTGGAGAAAGCAAATCAAGGAATTACCCGTCTCCAGACCGAACTGACTTCAGAATCAGGCAAGCGGGCCACTGCTGAGGAAAAGAATACGCGAATCCCGACCTTGGAAGCCGAAGTGAAGGTCAAGGAACAGGAAATCGACGACCTGAACGCGGAAATTACCAAGCTCAAGGAAGCACAGGCCGAACTAAACACCATCATCCAAAAGGAACGCAAAGCTGCCGAAGAAAAGCTCGCGCTCCTTAATGACGCCCAGCAGAAACTTGGTGACGCTTTCAAAGCCCTTTCCTCCGACGCGCTCAAGAGCAACAACCAAACATTCCTGGACCTCGCCAAAACCGCCCTCGAAAAGTTTCAACAGGGCGCGCAGACCGATCTGACGGCCCGGCAGAAAGCGATTGATGATCTGGTCAAGCCGTTGAAGGAATCCCTCGAAAAGGTGGACGGCAAAATCGCTGCCATCGAGAAAGAGCGCACTTCTGCCTATTCCACTCTCACCGAACAGGTCAAATCGCTGGCCACAACCCAGGTGCAGCTTCAGACTGAAACAGCCAACCTTGTCAAAGCCCTCCGGGCACCCCAGGTGCGCGGGCGCTGGGGTGAAATTCAACTCCAACGGGTCGTCGAGATGGCCGGCATGATTGATCACTGCGATTTCCTTCAGCAGGAATCCGTTACGACTGAGGAAGGGCGGCTGCGCCCCGACATGATCGTGAAACTTCCCGGCAGCAAGAACGTGGTGGTGGATGCCAAGTGTCCGTTGATGGCTTACCTTGATGCGTTATCCGCTCCCGATGAAGCCACCCGCTTGGTGCATCTCACGAAACACGCCAGACAGGTGGCGGACCATATCGCCAAGCTGGGAGCGAAAGGTTATTGGGATCAATTTAAACCGGCACCCGAATTCGTCGTGCTGTTCCTTCCTGGTGAAACTTTCTTTAGTGCCGCGTTGGAACAAGACCCTTCCCTTATTGAAGCCGGTGCCGAGCAGAAAGTAATCTTGGCCACGCCGACGACGCTGATTGCCCTGTTGCGGGCCGTCTCTTATGGCTGGCGGCAGGAGCACATCGCCGAGAATGCCCAGGCCATCAGCAATCTCGGACGGGAACTGTATGATCGGATGCGGGTGTTGGCCGAGCATTTCGCCACCGTTGGGAGCAGACTGGATGGCGCGGTGGAAGCCTACAACAAGGCCGCTGGCTCGCTCGAAAGTCGTGTGCTCATCACCGCCCGCAAGTTCAAGGAGCTCGGTGCCGCGTCAGACAAAGAAATCGAGACTGTTGAAGTTGTCGAGAAGACTACTCGCGCTATTCAAGCCGCCGAGTTGCTGGCATTGCCTGTCGCAACCGAGACCAAGACCGATTGATCTGCCATCATGGAGGCAAGAAACATGGGAGACGAGTAATGATCCCAACCGAAAACCGCCGCGACTTCGCCGAACTACTTTTTCTCCACAGAGCCGGAGGGAGCGCTGGTGGATTTCATCCTGAAGGCTTTCACAGGACTCTGCTCGCTGCACAACCTTAACCGCTCTTACTTCCTCGGTGGTTCGTGGCTCCAGTCCACACTCATTTCCTGGCGGATGAACCTGGCAAACGGGATAATGTTGTGGTTCGTCGAGGCCACATCCAAGGCGATAAGGCGATGCCAGCGGCGGCGGATGCACGCTCCAAGGCCTCTGCCAACCTGGTTTGTAATTTGTCAGCCATGAACTGTATTATTATGCATAATCCAACTGTGTTTTTGTGTGAACGCGAACTGTGTTATTGTGTTGAAACGCGCGCAACCTGGCATCGTAAATCGGCTCACTGGATGAAGTGCGGAAGGCGTAGGCCGAAGGTTTGGTTGATGATTTGGCGATCGCGTCAGACACCATGCGATGACTTTTTGATGGCTCAAATAGCTGGAACCCATGATTCAACTGAACTCACAGGAGACAACAGAGACAACAGAGTT
>JBAXTC010000957.1:0-2662 GCA_037130375.1 Verrucomicrobiota bacterium
GCATCAACACAATGGAACCAGAAACACGAGAACAGGTAATTGATGCTGCCTCCGGCCTCACCACGATTGAAGCTGAAAACGCCTTTGCTCTCTCGGTGGTGGAAACAAAAACCATCAACCCGGCCATCATCAGCAGGGAGAAAGCGCAAACGGTAAAGAAGAATGGACTCCTGGAGCTGATTGAAACAAAAGAAACCCTGGACTCGATTGGTGGCCTGGATGTGTTGAAGGAATGGTTGGTAAAAAGGAAACACGCATTCAGCCAGAGAGCCATTGAATACGGACTGCCTACACCAAAGGGCCTCATGATTATCGGTATCAGTGGGTGTGGAAAAAGTCTGAGCGCCAAAGTCACTGCCAAGGTATTCGGGGTGCCCTTGTTGAAGTTGGATGCAGGGAAGATCTATGGTGGGCTGGTCGGTCAAAGTGAATCCAACCTTCGCTCCGTAATCCAAACTGCCGAAGCCATCTCCCCCTGTTGCCTCTGGTTGGATGAAGCGGAGAAAGCACTGAGTGGCAGCAAAAGTTCAGGATCGACAGACGGAGGCACATCATCTCGCGTATTTGGCACCTTCTTATCGTGGATGCAGGAAAAGTCATCTGCGGTATTCGTTGTCGCCACCGCCAATGATGTATCCCAACTGCCACCTGAATTGCTGCGAAAGGGACGGTTTGATGAGCTGTTCTTTGTCGATCTGCCCAACCAAGCCGAACGTGAAGCAATCTGGGAAATTCAGATAAAGAAACATGGTCGAGATTCCAAAGACTTCGACCTGGTTCAATTGGGTAGGGTCACTGATGGGTTAACTGGGAGTGAAATTGAAAGCGCGTTTATCGAGGCCCTTTATCTGGCATTCGACGCTGGGGAGGAGAGGGAGCCAACGGACCTTGATATTGCCCGAGTCCTGACAGAATTCGTTCCTTTGTCGAAATTGATGGCTGAACAGATTGGAGGGTTGAGAAATTGGGCGAAGGGAAGAGCTCGATTGGCAACTTCTCCTGGGGTTGAGAAGGGGTTGAGGAAGATCGTGGTGTAGGGCATAAGTCTGGGGATCTTGGAGACTGGGGTTCTCTGGGATTGGGAGTTGGACTTGATCTGGGCCTGGGGGAGATCGAAAGGGGAGTGAGTTCTTTGAATTCACTCCTCTTTGTTTCTTCTTTTAGCTGTCAACACCAGATCGTTTCAGCTCGATTGAAATCTTCCTTCATCGCTTCCACTCCGGCAAACACCAACGAATGCATGAGGACATCGAAATCACCTAAAACGATTTAGTGAATAAACATTGCAATTTGCCCGGAAAGGCGTATGGAAGGGGCAGATGGAAAATATGGCAAAAGCGATTCTCCCTGACTTGGGTAGTGTCAAAAGGACATTCCTATCATTCGAACTGCACGAATACAAAGCCGTCTTCGGGGTAGCGGACAAAGAAGTTAGTCAACTCAGCGACGAAATCACCGTCAACTGCGCGCCGCTGGTGTAGGGTGCGCGAGTGGAACGTAAACGAATAGGAACCAGTCTATGGAAATGCCACAACGGTCGGGATGGAAAGATTCGATTAATGCTGCCAGGGAAAGGATGACCTGCAAATACGATCGCTGCGATTGAACCACCACTTATCCTCACCCCCCACCTTCTACCTCCTGCTCCTGTAGCCCTCTTGATTGGGGGCTATGGGAGTGGGTGTAGAGGGAAGATGATGCAAGGTCTTTAACTCTAGCCTTTAGCTATCAGTCGATATTGACGCTGACTACCTCATCATGGCGGCAAAGGTGGAGCCAATGAAACAGGCCGGTTTTGGTGACCGACCTGATGTTCGAATGGGGATGGAAGGATAGTGGTTGTCTCAGGTATTATGCCGTGCGGTTCTTGCGCAGACTCCACAGTATGCACGCTCCAAACGGCAGGAGGAGTTCCAGGACTCCAGCAATGAACGTTGAGGGTTCGGGAACCGCAACGAGACTCACGTTGTCCAGGAAGATAGTGAGGATAGGATTCGGGGTTGTTCCCTGAAAGGAGAGGTCGAGTGCTTCTCCGGATGCAATGAACGTAAAAGCGGTATGCTCCCAGGAATTGCGAAAGCCAGTTGTGTCGGGGAGCAAAGCATTTGAATTGAAAATGAATGTGGACGGGTTGCCATTAATCGTGACGGTGACTTGTGGCACGTTTCCCCAATTGTAGTAACGAGAACTGCCAACATCAAAACTCAGCAGATACTGTTGGCCTGGGATAGTTGTTATCGTTTGATTGAGAGCAATGCCACCGTGTGGATAGCTATAGTCGTTATTCCAGCCAGTCAAATCGAGAAACTTGGAACCGTCAGAAGCGTAATACACAATGTCAGAATTGTCCTGCCACGAAATGTCTCCGTATGGTCCAATCACGTCTGGACGCCTCCCCCCTAGGACTATCCAACCGGGTATCAATGTAGAGCCATAATTCAGGTTCATACAGCCGGGGTTGTTGTCGCCCATGTTCGGTTGATACGGCCCCTGCTCAAAACTTCCATTGAAGATGAGGTTGGCACTTGCCGAAAAGCCTGAAAGTATTACTGCCATTGTTATTAGGGTTATTTTCGTATGCTTTCCTTTACGTTCTCGTGGATTGTGGTTATACCGTGCGCGCTCACAGATTGAGCTTTGGCACGACTGGCGGTAAGGCCGT
>JBAXTC010000958.1:0-2659 GCA_037130375.1 Verrucomicrobiota bacterium
CGCTTCAGGGTTGGCTCCGGCACCGTTTTGAGCTTGTCTGTCATCATGGCGTTCCCATTCGAGAATCTTTAATCGATATATACTTATCGAGAATACTATATCGATATTTATATCTCGAATCGCATCCGGGTCAACGGATTTTGTCCCGGCCGCGTCGCTGTGTGGTGAAGGATGGCTAGCGAGACGTTTTCGTAAATAATTGTGGTTTATGTTGTTACGAAAGAGTAAACCGTCGGCCGCAGGTGTCGGTGATGCCAACGGAAGTCGAGGAATTGCCAAAATATGTTCACCCTGAAGCCAAGTCCAACGTTTCCCTGCCCCACGCCACTCTCCAAAGAAGAAGGCCAAAGAACATGTGATCCGCTCCGCAGCCAAGCTGCCGTGCCCCCCACTCCATTTTCTGCGTTCATTCAGTCACCCGAGAGACCGGCCGGAGTTCTCGGCCAAGAGCGGCTGAAGACAGGCAAAAACTGGCTGTTGCCGCTACGCCTGCCATTTGATAGGATTGCGCCATGCTTAGTGAGTCTGAAAAACCAATTCACCCTCACCTGCGCAGCGCTCAGTACGAGCGGTCTCGCAAGAAGCAAATCATTATCATTTTATGACTGACCAAAAGCCCTTGCGCATCTTGATCGTCGATGATGACAAGACATCGCGCTTCGTCCTGCGCCGCATCCTGGAAACCATGGATGACATGGAGGTTTACGAGGCTGAGGACGGGGTGAAAGCGTGGGAGCTGCTGGACTGCGGGCTGGTGCCCCAGCTTTGCTTCCTGGATTTCAACATGCCACGCATGAATGGCGTGGAGTTGCTGAAGCGGATTCGCAACGATAAACGTTTTGCTTCGCTCCAAACCTGCTTCTGTTCGGCGGTGCGCGACCGCCAACTCATTGTGCAGGCGGCGGCCCTACAGCCGGATAACTACATCCTCAAACCCTATAACCGCGGCGCGATCCATGCCCAGGTTCAGAAGGCCCGGGGCACCCCGCGACCGGAGGAAAGTCTCGAAGCTCCGGCGGACGTCTGCGCCCGCCTGGGAATTGATCAAGCGACCTACGACCTCCGGCTGGGTGCCTTGCTGGAAGACGCGCGCACGCTCAGCACCCGGCTGCCGACCCTCTTGATGCAGCTCGATGTGGCGGGCGCTTTTTCAGCACTCGACGCAACCAAGCAGGCGGCGCAAGCTCTGGGCATCCGCCGCATTTTTAAGCTGGCCGACGGTCTCAGTCGCTCCCTCAAATCCGGCGGCAGCCTGACGGATCGGCGCGTCGAATCCAACGACGGGACGGTGGCCAAGTTCCAACAATGGCTGAACCGCTCCGCCGACCTTCTCATGCAGATGACGCGCGACATGCGCGCTGATCTGCAAACCGTCGAGCGGTTGACGGCGCAAGCCCGCCTCGGACCCCAGGCCACCAAGGACATGCCCGATTCTTTCAAGGGCCGGCAGCGCGCCGAACTGGACGGGCTGATTTGCTCCCTCTCCGAGGTCTTCCGTCGAGGCAAACTGCTGGCTGTCAACAAAAACAGCCGCTCCAAGTCGCTCAACGTCCCAGTCAAAGCGTCGTTTCTGGGCGAAGATTCCGCCCAGACCGTGGGTGTGCTGACGCGCCGGATTTCCTTCTCGCTGACCATTTTGGACGCCGAGACCGCCGATGCCATCGAGAGTTGCCGGAAGATCAACGACTTGGTCAAGCTGCTGAGCTTCCCACTGGAGGCCAACGCCCGTTGGATTCCAGACGCGGCCATCCGCTTGCTCGAACGGGAACTGACCGCCCGCAATGACCAGGGGGTCATGCTGCTGCGCCAGGCGATCGGCCCCGACTTCGAAGCGTTCATGCGCCGCCAGGAGTCGATTGTTCGGGAGAATCTGACCCGCCTCTACCAGCAAGCCGAAACCAGCGGCCGGGCCTCGGAACAACAGGTGCAAGAGATTCTCCAGGACGTGCGAGGACGCTTGCAGTCCGTTCTGGATGGCGAGTTGACGGCGCACCCGATCTTCAGCGAGCTGGATATGGGCAACCTGGCGGAACGCGCCGATGATGCCCGGTGGACTTCCCCCTTATCGCTGCTCCATAATGCCGTCCTCCTGTTCCGCACTGCGGCCACCGACCCCGGCTTTGACCGCACTTTCAAATTCAGCACCTTTGACCGCCAGACTTTCCTCGAGACTATGAACGTCTTTGACGACCCTATCGGCCACCGACCGGACCCCGAGCGGGCCGCGCGCGAAATCCGGCAACTCGAAGCGGTGGCCGCCAGCCCGGTCAGTCTGCTGGAAAAGTGCCGCCTGGTCTGGGGCATCATGAAAGGGGAGGCTGAACCGGGTGTTTCCCCGCCAGAGGTCACGATGGAAGCGGGCAATTTAACCTGAAAAGAGCAGTTTAACCACCGATGAACGCCGATGGACGCAGATTTGCCGCCGGTTACCGGGCAAACCCGCCTGCCCCGCGAGGTGAGCTTCGCCAACGGTGTCTGCATCAGCTTCTGCTGATGGCGGCACTGCTCGCCTTGCCCGAGGCCGTGGCGCAGAGCGCCGCCAAATCAACGGCCGCCTCACCCGCGCAGCGCTCAGTACGAGCGGGCTGGCAAAAAGCAAATTCTTATGTGCAGCCTTCAACCTTTGACATACTTGCAGGTGCAAGTCCTGCCTCGGCAA
>JBAXTC010000959.1:0-2651 GCA_037130375.1 Verrucomicrobiota bacterium
GCGATGACGGAACCTCCGCCTGACGGCGTGCCGGTGACGCGACTGTTCTTTTTCATCCCGCCTTCGCCACGGGCGCACCTGGACACGCTGGCCCGGCTCAGCCGGGCAGTCGCGCAGGGGCTGCTTCGCGGCCTGGTGGAACGAACCGCGCCGGACGAAGAAGTCTTTCTGGCGCTGGTGGCGGCTGACGGAGCCGGCGTGACTGAGTCAAAGCGCGAGGATCGAGCATGACGATGGATGGGCTCATGGTGTTTGCGGTCCTGGTATTGGTGGCCGCCGCGTTAAGCGGGGCTTGGCTGCCGCGCTGGTGGCTCGCGCTGACGCTGGCCGGCACGGCGGCCTTGCTGGGGGCTGCCTTCTGGACGCTCGGCGGCGGTGCTGAATGGGATTGGCGGAGCGGTTTTGCGTTGGGCGGCGAACGCCTGCATCTGCGGCTCGATGCGATCAGCGCCTGGTTTCTTGCGCTGGTGGCGGTGGTGGGCGGTGCCGGGGCGGTGTATGCGCGCGAATATTGGCCGGATCGCGAGCGGCCGGAATCGGCCGGGCGGGGGCGGGGTTGGTGGAGTACGATAGTCCTCTGTATGGGCCTGGTTCTGCTGTGCGCCAACGGACTCCATTTCCTCATGGCGTGGGAGGCTTTCGCCTTGTCGGCATATTTTCTGATCACGCTCGAACGGGAACGATCACAGACGCGGGCGGCGGGCTGGCTTTACCTGGCGGCGTCGCACGCGGGAACGCTCGGGTTATTCGCTTTCTTCTCGCTGCTGGCAGCGCGCACGGGAAGCTGGGAGCTGGGCCCCATGCGGGACCATCCCGAACTGGCCCCGTTGTTCTGGGTGGCCTTGTTCGGGTTCGGCGTGAAGGCTGGCATGTTTCCGTTGCACATCTGGCTGCCGTCAGCCCACGCGAATGCTCCGAGCCACGTGTCGGCGATCATGTCGGGGGTGGCGATCAAGATGGGGCTTTACGGTCTGATCCGATTCAGCGGCTGGCTGCCAGTCCCGGCGGGCGCGGGTTGGGTGGTGCTGACGCTGGGTGCGGCCAGCGCGGTGCTGGGTGCGGCGTTCGCGCTGGCGCAAAACGACCTTAAGCGGCTGCTTGCCTATTGCTCGGTGGAGAACATGGGGGTCATCCTGATCGGCCTGGGCGTCGGGCTGCTGGGCGCGGCCAACGGCAACACAGCCTGGGGCCGCGTAGCGATGGCGGGGGCGATGTTGCACGTGTGGAATCACGGCCTATTCAAATCCCTGCTCTTCTTCGGGGCAGGCTCGGTGCTGCACGCCACCGGCACGCGGGAAATGAGCCGGATGGGCGGGCTGTGGCGCAGCATGCCGTGGACAGCGGGCCTGTTCGCCTTCGGTTCCGTGGCGATTTCAGCACTGCCGCCGCTGAACGGATTTGTAAGCGAATGGCTGGTTTACCTGGGATTGTTTGATGCGGCGGCGAGCCATGCGCAAGTCGCTGTCGTCATCGTACCAGCCACGATTGCGCTGGGCGTGACCGGGGCGCTCGCGCTGGCGGCGTTTGTAAAGGCAGCGGCGGTGGTGTTTCTCGGCGCGGGCCGCACTCAGACCACGGCGCACGCTCATGAATGTGGCTGGTGGATGCGTGTTCCGATGCTGGGTCTGGCAGCGGCCTGCACTTTTATCGCGCTGGCGCCCGTGGTCGTCTGGCCTTTCATCCAGCAGCCACTGGCGGCGTGGAATCCTGCATGGCGCGGGGGGCAACCGCCGGCTCCACTGGCCACGCTGGGCGGTGTGCAAGCCGCGCTGGCATTTCTGGTAGCCGCAGCGGCGGTTGCGTTGTGGCTCCGTGCGCGGGCGAACGGTCTGCGTCGGGCGGTCACCTGGGATTGCGGTTACGCGGCCCCGACGGCCCGCATGCAATACACTGGCGGCTCATTTTCCGCGCTGGCGGTTGGCTGGTTTGCCTGGGTGCTGCAACCGCAGCGTCGGTTGCGTTGGCCACGCGGACCGTTTCCGCGCCGCGCCGATCATGTGGAGCGCATTCCGGAAACCGTGCTTGAGCGGGTGATCGGTCCCTTGAACGATGCGGTGATGGCCGCCTCGGCCTGGGTGAGGCAGCGCCAGCAGGGGCACTTGCCGGATTACATTCTATATCTGGTGGCCGGATTGGCGGCCATAGGAGCGCTGGTTATTTTTGATAACATGTGATGAGCTCAATCCTTGAATTTCTCGCTCGACTCGCAGTGTGGCTGTTGTTGGCGCCGCTGCTGCCGGGCATTATCAACAGGGTAAAGGCCTGGGTGGCCGGGCGACGAGGCCCCCCAGTGCTGCAACTCTACTACGACCTGGCGCGCTTGTGGCGTAAAGGCGTCGTCTTAAGCACGCTCGCCTCGCCGGGGTTTATCGCCGGGCCGGCGGTTGCCTGGGTGGCGGTGCTGGCGGCAGCGCTGCTGCTGCCCTTGGGACCGTTGGGCACGTCGCTGAGTTTTCGGGGCGACGTCATATTACTGGTTTACCTGCTGGCGCTGGCCCGGTTCTGCACTGCGTGGGCGGCGCTGGAAACCGGTTCGGCCTTTGAAGGGATGGGGGCGGCGCGGGAAGTGAGCTACGCCGTGCTGGCGGAGGCGGCGGTGATCACGGCGGTGCTCACCTTGAGCATGCAAAGCGGGAGCCTGGTGCTGAGCG
>JBAXTC010000096.1:0-15951 GCA_037130375.1 Verrucomicrobiota bacterium
GGAGGCTCTGGGCCGGCGCGCGCGGGATTTGTATGAGCGCGGCCTTTATGCTGAGTTCGAGAAAGTCCGCGCCGAGTTCTGGCGCAAGGCGGGTCGGCCCGCGCCCAGCGCAGGGGCCCACATCGATGATGCCGCCGCGCGCGTTCGCCGAAGCGGCATTGGCATCACTGACGGTATCCACGCGCTGCGCGAAATTGACAATCGGCATCTGGTCTGGCTGAACCACGCGCCACGAAATTCCCTCGATGACCTGCGACTTTACAATCGCGCAGCGGATATGGTCGGCTGCGACATCTACCCGGCCCCGGCCAATCTGACCGTAGGCCATAGCGATCTGTGCGATATGGGCCTGACATCGGTTGGGGCCTACACCGAGAGGATGCGGCAGGCGGCCCCCGGGAAGGCGTGTGCCATGGTCCTGCAAGGGTTTGGCTGGCGAGACTTGCAGACCAAGACAAATGAACACGAGAGAGCCGTCGGCATCGGCCGGCGTCCGACGTGGGCCGAGTCGCGCTTCATGGCCTACGAAGCGGTTATTCACGGCGCGAATGCGATTCTCTATTGGGGCACAGCCTACATGAAACCCGTGGAAGACGATGGTTCTTCCGTCAGCGGTCGCCCCCGGCTTTGGCACGATCTGCTCCGGGTGGCGCGCGAACTCCGGGCGCTGAATCCGGCGCTGGTTGCCCCGCCGCTCAGGTCCCCGATCGTGCGCCAGGCCGAAACTTACGGCTCGATTGACGGCACGGGAATCATCTGCTCTGCCCACCGGGTGGGGGATGACTTTGTGTTGCTGGTTGTCAACGAGACGGGAAACGGGCTGTGTTTTTCCCTTGAAAACCTGCCGGCGAAACTCAACGGGCGCACGCTCTTCCGGCTCTACTCACCCGATGAGCATTCGGTCGCTGGCCGCCGATTGACGGATGGCATCAGGGCTCGAGATGTCCACGTGTATGCGACATCGCGACGATTCGAAGATCCGTTACGTGGTGATTAGCCTCCCACAAAACCCGCGCGCGGGGTCTCCATCAGATTCATCTACGATCCCGCCGTGCAGCCATTGGAAATCGTCCGCATCTTGAGCGGCTATCGAGCCGAGAGAACTGATGCCAGAACCAGCCAAAGGACGGAAGAAAAACCCGTTCTAGATCGGCAGTTTTGCATCACGTTCGCGCCGCCGCTGACACTCGCGAGCCGGGCGGGAGAGAAGACAGAAAAATGAGGAGGAAACCCATCTTTCTCATTTTCCTGTCTTGAATCTTTCTGTCTTTAGCGTGGTCCCGGCTTCGCTGTTGGTCCGTGTTCCCTCGGAGGGGCAGGGGATCATTTCGCCTCGGTTTGGAGGCTCACGTCCATTTTGAGGGTTACTGCCTGCGTCTGGCCGCCCATGTTCATCCCGAGGGAGAACTCGGAGTGAATGTTAACACTTCCCGCTGAAGGCAGAAGTTGCGCCAGTTCAACGATAGCCTCGCCGGCGCCTTTGCCAACCATTTTGGCAAGATCAAGTTTCAGCGATGGCATCGCCGGAATCTGCATCTTCTGGTTCGAGGCGCGTTGCGCGATTATGCTTTTGACGACAAGGCGATCACCCTCGATGGATGCCATTTGGTAGGCGGCGGTTTGATCGATCGTTATGCCTTGCGACTTGATGGGAATCTTAGCTTCCCATTTGGCGCCGGAGCCAATGGCCTCCTCGGGCAAAGGGGTCACGACGGCGGTGAAGGCTTCTTTCATCTGATCCATGATCTGCTGTGTCTGCGGGTCGGCGTCTGGCGGTGCTTTCATGTCGAGCCCTTTGCTGCGGCCACGGTCGGACATCGCGCCAGTGCCGGACAGCCCCTTGATTTTGGCGAGTGCGGACTTCAGGGCCTCAGCAACCTGCGGCATGATTCCCGGTTCGTCGGTGACGCTGGCGTCGTTGAGGACCATCTCGTAGGTGATGTCGCCATCAGCGGAGACGGTTTTGACGGTCATTTCCGAAGTCATCTTGATCGCGGGCGTTTTAATCGACTGGCCCGGCATTTCTCCCATTGTCATGTCGATGGCGATTTTCATGATCGTGCTCACCACCTGCTTGTCGCCCGGCTTGGGATGCAGGCGCAACACTTTGCGCGGTTCGGCCCCGGGATTGAGCAGCTTTACGTCCGACGCCGTGGCCGATGGCGGGGCCTTGGCGGCGGGTGGCGCTTCCCGCGTCCCGGCGGCTGGGCCGGCGCCGGCGGGCGCGACAGGTTTCTCCGACAGAGCGGCGACCTTCTCAGCCAGGTACTTGAAACGGTAAGAAACCATTTTGGCATTCCAATCCGGGTTGGTCTTTTGGAAGCGCTGCAAAGCGATCTGCGCTTCCCGGTATCTTGCGAGGGCATCACCCGCCTGGCCCTTTGCGACCAAGCCATCCGCCTGCTCGATGATGCCGTACACCTGTAGGTACTGGTCATCCGCCGACCGTGCGTGCGCCCCTTGCAGAGCCATGAAGACCACCAGCAGGACCATGCCTGAAAACCATTTCATATTGGCGGAAAAATGCGCGCTGGGAGCGGCGGCGGCGGCGAGGCCGGTCGGACTGCTGTTTTCATTCATCACCCGCAGGCTAAATCGCCGCCGGGCGGCGTCAATCCAAAAGGACTGCCTTCAGCTCCGGCTGAGCACCAGGATCGCCAGGTCTGCGTTGAGGTTGGGGTCGTCAAAGACCTCTGCGCCAGCCTCGGTGTCCAGCGCGATTCGCCGATGCACCCGAATATTCTTCTGGCGGCAAAAGTCTTCAAAGTCAGAAAGGGTGAAAAAGCGAATGTTGGGTGTGTTATACCATTCGTGGTGCAAAACCCCGCCGGATTTCGGGGCTCGGCCTTCCTCCACCAGCATGCGTCTGAGTCGGTGGTAGCCGAAATTGGGGATGCTGACGATGCAGCTTCGGCCGACGCGCAGCATTTCCGTCAGCACGCCTTCGACATCAAACACCGCCTGCAAGGTTTGGGATAGCACCACGCAATCAAACTCCTGGTCGGCAAAGGCCCCGAGACCCTTGTTCAAATCAGCCTGGATTACATCGAGACCGCGGCTGACACAGGTCAGGATCTTTCGTTCGTCGCGCTCCACTCCCATTAGGTGAAGATGGTTCTGGCGCTTGAGGCGGGCCAGCAAAGCCCCGGAACCGCAGCCAAGGTCCAGGACGCTGGCGCGGTCGCGAGTCAACTCAACGATGCGGTCATAATCCAGCCGGTGCTGGTGGAAAATACTGGTTGGGCCGTGGCTTTCCTCGTCCTCTCCGGCGGTCTTCACGGTCTCTTCCCCAGCCATGTTGTCAAGGAAAGCGCGGATCATTTCTCCATAAATGGGGAAATCGTCGGGCAGGAGAAAGGCGTCGTGGCCGCAGGCGCTTTCAACGTTGCAGTAGCTTACCGGAATGCGGCTGGCGATCAGCGCGTTGACGATCTCGCGCGACTGCTCGGGCGGGAACAACCAGTCGCCACTGAAGCTGATGACCAGCCATCGGCAAGGGGCGCAGCGGAATGTTGCCGCCAGTTCTTCCGGCGTGCTACCAAGGTCAAACAAATCCATCGCCATCGAGAGAGCGATATAGGTGTTCGCATCAAAACGCTCGACGAAGCGGTCGCCTTGAAGGCCAAGATACGAGCCGACGGAGAAAACCTTCTCGAAGTCGGTAGGCACGTTACGCGGGCGGAGACGATCGGCATCGAACTTCTTGGTCATCGCCTCGCGAGACAAATAGGTGATGTGGCCAATCATGCGGGCAATCGCCAGGCCGACTTCCGGCGTTCGTTTCTCGCCGTAATACTGCCCGCCACGATAAGCGGGATCACGCCGGATGGCGTTGCGGCCCACCACATCAAACGCCAGCGCCTGGCTGGTCAGCCGCGGAGAGGTAGCCACCGGAACAACGCCCTGCACACGCTCGGGAAACCGTGTCGCCCATGTCAGGGCCTGGTGACCACCCAGGGAGCCGCCGACGACGGCCAATAGCTGCGGGATGCCGAGGTGATCCAGCAGGCGGCGCTGCACTTCAACCATGTCGCCCACCGTAATGGTCGGAAACTCGCGCCCGTAAGGCTTGGCGGTCGCCGGGTTGGTGCTCCCGGGGCCGGTGGTTCCGCGGCAGCCGCCGAGCAGATTGGGGCAGATTACGAAGAACCGCCCGGTATCAACCGGTTTGCCGGGGCCGACCATGATGTCCCACCAACCCGGATCGTCCTGCTCGTCATGCCGTGCGACATGCGAATCGCCGCTGATCGCGTGGCAAACCAGGATGGCATTGCCGCGCGCCGGGTTGAGCTGGCCGTAAGTCTCGTAGGCCACCGTAACCTCGGCAAGCCGGCCGCCCATCTCCAATTCCAGCGGTTGATCGAGTTTGACGGACTCGACATGGCGCAACGGTCTGGCGTGCCGCGCGCTGTCGCTGCTTTCCAATAGATTCTGGCTCACAGTAAACTTCTCTTGTACGCGCTCGACCAGCTTAGATCAAATCCGAATCCGCATTAAGGAAAGTGCGATTCTTTTCAAATAGCGGCCAAACCGATGCTGTCAAACGCAGTCCTCGGCGCGATGGAGACATGGCGCTACTGCTGAACTTGGACCCTGCATCTTGACCCCGGGTCCGGTTTACTTCTGCGACGCAGTGAGCGCCTGGTCGATGTCGGCTTTGATGTCCGCCACATCCTCGATGCCGATCGAGAGGCGCACATAGTCGGCCGTCACACCGGTTTCGGCCTGTTCCTTCGCCGTCAATTGCTGGTGCGTGGTCGAGGCCGGATGAATCACGAGGCTCTTGGCGTCGCCAATGTTCGCGAGGTGCGAAAGCAGCTTGACCGAGTTAATGAATTTCTTGCCCGCTTCCAACCCTCCATTGATGCCGAAGCCCAGGATGCCGCCGAAGCCTTTCTTGAGGTACTTGGCGGCCAGCTTGTGGTTCGGATCATCGGGCAGGCCGGGATAAGTCACCCACGTCACGAGCGGATGCTGCTTGAGAAACCGCGCGACATCGAGCGCATTCTCGGAGTGCTGGCGCTGGCGCAAGGGCAGGGTCTCGAGCCCTTGCAGAAAAAGGAACGCGTTGAACGGGCTGAGCGCCGCCCCGATGTCGCGCAGAAGTTGGACGCGCGCCTTGAGGATGAAGGCGACGTTGCCCAGGCCGGGGAAATTGCCAAAGACATCCCAGAACTTGAGACCGTGGTAGCTGGGGTCCGGCTCGGTGAATTCCGGGAACTTGCCGTTGTTCCATTTGAACTTGCCGGAATCGACGATGACCCCGCCGATGGATGTGCCGTGTCCGCCGACATACTTGGTTGCCGAAATGACCAAAACATCCGCCCCGTGATCAATGGGACGCACCAACCCCACGCCAATCGTATTGTCCACGACCAGCGGCACGCCTGTCTCATGCGCGATCTTCGACAGCGCATCGAAGTCCGGCACGTCAAGCTTGGGGTTGCCAATCGTTTCGGCGTAAAAGGCGCGGGTCTTCGGCGTGACGGCGTTGCGAAATGCCTCGGGGCTCCGCGAATCCACGAACTTCACCGTCCGTCCCAGTTTCGGCAGCGTGTAGTGAAAGAGTTGGTAGGTGCCGCCGTAAAGGTTGTTGGCGGAAACGATTTCATCCCCCACCTGCGTGATGTTCAGCAGGGCAAGGGTCGTCGCCGACTGCCCGGAGGACACGGCCAGCGCCCCACTCCCGCCTTCGATCGCCGCGATGCGTTGCTCGAAGACATCGGTCGTGGGGTTCATGATGCGCGTGTAAATGTTGCCGAACTCCTTCAGGGCAAACAGGTTCGCCGCGTGGTCAGAACTCTTGAAGACGAACGACGTCGTCTGGTAGAGCGGCACCGCCCGCGCGCCAGTGGTCGGGTCTGGAACCTGCCCGGCGTGCAACGCCAGGGTGCTGATATTTTTCGATGAATCACTCATAGGCTTTGTTGATATGATGCTGGGTTGTTTTTGTTTAGCAAGGTCAGAACTCCCATTTGGTGATTTGATTGATGAACAGTGCGTAAAGACGCATTGCTTTCTTGGGGCATTGGTGCATTTTGTGAGTTTGAGATAAACGCACTGACTAATCTCCCATGAGCGAAACTTCAAACAAACGATCCGACGAATTCCTGAAGATCAGCGATCAATTCCAGCTTGGTGTGTTGACCACCGAATCTTCCCATTCGGTCACCGCGGACCTGAGCGAGACAGCCAAACGCGATGTTGCGGCGGCTTTGGGGCTGCTCTTTGATGCGGACGCTGACGTTTTGGGCAAATATCGTGAATTCGCCGAGTCGGGCCGGGCGCAGAGGATTAAGGAAACCGTGCTGCGCTCTTTGAAGAACGGCGGCAAGGTGTTCTTCACCGGGTGCGGCTCGACCGGGCGCTTGAGCATCCAACTGGTTTCCATCTGGCGCGATTACTGGCAACAGCAACGCGCCCGGGGGTTGGTCTGCTCTCCCTCGGCGGCGGAGTTCGAGGACCGCGCTTTGAGTGTCATGGCCGGGGGCGATTTCGCCCTCATCAAATCGGTGGAAGGGTTTGAAGACTTCACCGCGTTCGGCATGAAGCAGATCGCGGATTTGGGGGTATCGGGCAAGGACGTTGTCTTCGCCATCACTGAAGGCGGCGAGACCTCGTTCGTCATCGGCACGGCTTGGAAGGGTCTCGAGGCAGGCGCCAAAGTGTTTTTCGTTTATAACAACCCCGACGACATCCTCTGCAAGCATGTGACTCGCAGCCGCGAAGTGATCGAGGAGCCGCGCATCGAAAAGATCAACCTCACCACCGGCCCGATGTCCATTACCGGTTCAACGCGAATGCAGGCGACAACGATTCAGATCTGCGTCATGTTGACCGTGCTCGAAATGGTGCTGCGCGATCTGATGAAGGAGTTGGAGCCTAAAGGTTGCTGCGCGCTGGATTCGGCCAATGTCCCGGCCCAGTTCCTCGAGAAGCTCGTTGAAATGCATGCGACGCTGAAGTCGCCCAAACTGCTCTCCCAACTCGCCAGCGCGGTGTCGCTCGAAGAGTCCGTTTACCGGTCCAAGCACAAGAACAGCTATTTTGCCGACCGGTTCGGCATTGATGTGCTGACCGACACCACCGAACGTTCACCAACTTATTGCTCGCCGCCGTTCCGGAAATTCGACGACACGACCGCGACCGAGTCCTGGGCCTTCCTCTTTCTGCCTTATGAGGCCACGTCCCACGCTTGGGAACGAATCATCAAGCGCCAGCCCAAATGCGTCGAATGGAGCGAGAAGGAAGTGCGCGATTTGGTCAGCGAGGACAAGACGCAGCGCACCTATGAGATCGTGCGCAAGATTAGCTCTGCCGAGCTGATGCGATTCAAGGTGGGCCTCGATGGCCTCAAGTATCGGCCGCTGGGCAAGGGCGACTGTGCGGTGGGAATTGTATCTGAGGACGAGAAATCGTCTTTGCTCTCGCCGACTGGATTTCATCGGGTGCAACTCGAAGCAGCCCGGAAAGTCGGGGCTCGAATTGGCGTCATCTATCTCGGGTCCGAGGAATCCCACAAGGCGATCAACGATTTTCTTGCCAACTGGAATCCGGAAGGCATCTCGGTGCTGGCGGCGGTCCCGAAAACGGATTTTGTGTTGGATGGCGTCACCCGGGCCGGTCTCAAGATGCTGCTCAATGCGCTCTCGACCTGCACAATGGTGCGATTGGGCCGGGTTATGGGAAATCACATGATTTGGGTGGTGGCCAGCAACCTTAAGCTCATTGACCGCTCGACCCGCTACATCCAGAAGCTCACCGGTCTTGATTATCAAGCCGCCAACCGTCTGCTCTTCGAGGTCATCGAATACATCGAGCCCCGCATGAAGGCCGACCAAGCCTATCCGCCCGTTGTCGGGGTTGCCGTAATGCGGGTCCGTCACCGTCTCGGCAACGAAGAAGCCGAAAAGCGGTTGCTGGCAGAAATGTGAGTTGCCCCCTATACAGATTCATCGAGCTTTGGTAGTTTTTACGCACTTATGACATTGGACGACTTTTTGCTAGAGGCGGAAGACAAGATGAGCAAGACCGAGCATGTGGTCGTGAACGAATTTGCCGGCGTGCGCACCGGCAAAGCTTCGCCCGCTCTGGTCGAAAACATCCTCGTAGAAGTCTATGGTTCTCAAATGCGCATTCGCGAGCTGGCCGGCATCACAACACCCGAGCCGCGCACGCTCACCATCCAGCCGTGGGATGTGAACTCGCTGCATCCGATTGAAAAAGCCATCCAGAAGAGCAACCTGGGCCTCACGCCCTCCTGTCAAGGCAAGACCATTCGAATATTTTTCCCGGAGTTAAGCGAGGAGCGGCGTCAGGAATTCGTCAAGATCATCCGCAAGATGGCCGAGGACGGACGGGTGGCCATCCGCCACGTCCGCCGTGATGCCATGGAGCAGTTGAAAAAGCACGGTCACGACAGCGGGATCACCGAGGACGACGTGAAGCACGCGGAAAAAGAACTGCAAAAGCTTACCGACGAATACACCGCCAAGCTCGATACCCACCTGGCCCACAAAGAAAAAGAAATCATGACAGTGTGAAGACGGAGCCTGCCGCTGGAGTGATGGGGAAGCGGAGTGATCGAGTGGTGTAGGAACCCGAGGTGCGGAAGGCGTCAGCTTTTGCCGAGCTTGAACTCGGCATTCACGCGCCACCATTCAGCTTACCGCTGCGCGGGATGGTTCGGCTGCGGTTCTCCGAAGCGAATGACCGTTTCGCCCGTCCTCGCGTAGCCGAAACTCTCCCGGGCCAACCGTTCGACGGCTTTGGGGTTCCGGCGCAGCGCTTCGATGGATGCCCGTAACTGTTTGCCCGTTTCTTCTTCTTTCTGGATTTGGTTATCGAGTCCGAGGATATGCCTTCGCATCCGCTCATTCTGCTGGATGAGCGGCAGGTACCAAACGCCCACCATTAGAATGACCGCAATGAAGAAAAGGAAAACCACCATTCGGGTCAGCTTGCTCCAAATCCCAAAGTTTGCGTTCATGACATCGAGTTAATCATGGCCAGCGCGGCAACGGAAGCGAATAAAATCACCCGGCAGCAATCCAAAACCACCACCCTGGGTAATTGGAGCGCGGACATTTCTGTCCGCCACCGTGCGCAGTCATGCGAAAGGAGTGGGGACACAACCCCGTTGGGGTTGAAAATCGCACGGACGCCAACCCAAGGTAGCCTCGCGGACTCGGCAACACGGTTGCTGGGCTGGAGGACACAATCCCTTTGGGATTGCAGAACCACGAACCAAGGTCGAGCGGAAGTGCAAGGTGGGAGACGCGACAGGTGGGAGACGCCAAGGGCGTCATTCATACCAGCCCAGGGCAACGCCCTGGGTTCATCAGCCCAAAAAGCCATCAGGCGCTGAAAGCGCGATTCATCTTTCGTCCTACCAGCCGCCAGCCTGAGTGGATTCAAGAACCTGCAAAACCGTAGCCACCGACAGCAGTCGGCGCTAATCTCCGTAAATTGGAGAAAGTGCGCTGATTGCCGTCAGCGGCTACGATTTCTTGAATCCGCCCTGGGCGAATGGCCCACCGGTATTTAGTTGTCAGCTTTGGGGCTTGTCGGTAACACTACCACCGGATGCTTAAAGCGCTGCTGCTGATTTTCGAGCCGACGGCCACGTGGGAGGACATTTTCCGCGCCCGGCGCGGCGTGGTTTTCATTCTGGTGGGCTACCTCCTGCCGATGCTTCTGCTGACATCCGTCATGGAAGGCTATGGCCTGGTCCGTTGGGGCAAGCAACGAGGCGAAACTCAGGAGGTATCGAAAACCAAGTCATTCTCCCGTGGCGAAACCGTAATCTTCGAGACCACTCAAATTGTTCTCTCGCTGCTGGTGGTCTTTGTTAGCGCCAATCTGGTCAAAGCGATGGGCGAGACCTTCCATGGGCGGCACACTTATAGCCAAGCGTTCTCGGCCATCGCTTATGGTCTGAGTCCGTTCTTTCTGCTCCGTCTGCTGGACGCATTTCCCTTCGTCAGCCCGTGGGTGACATGGGCCATTGGAATCACCTTGTCCATCAAGGTGCTCTATCATGGTGTGCCGCGAATGATGGAACCCGATCCGCCCCATGCTTTTGGGCTCTTCCTGATGAGTTCGCTGTTGGTGGCCCTCATCACCGGCATGGTGCGGTTCGTTACATGGTGGTATCTCACAGGCAGATTGAGCAAACTCGACGCCCTTGTTTCCGACTTAGCCGCGCGATTGCCCTTTTGAGCAAGACCGTTCACGGCTGAGAATTGGAGGGCGAGGCTATTTCCGCGTCACGGAAGCGCTTGCCAGCCGCGCCAAGTCAATATTGCCGGGTTGTTCGGTCAGGTTCTGGCTGACCTTCAAGGTGCGCGGGTCGCGAGCATGCCACACATCGGAGTGACCGTCGGCAAAAACGAGCACGAAGCTGTAATTGTGGCGTCGAGGAGAGGTGGCCGGAAAATCAAACCAGATCTGGGCAGTCGGGTCAGTGACAAAGAAGCCGTCGTTGATGCTGCGCTCGTCTTCATCCAGCAGAACCCACAATTGGGATGGGCGAGGCATCTCGTAGCAGAACGAATAGAACGGAACGTAACCATCAGCGGTGGCGGGGACGAGGCCAACGCTACGATCCCGCGCACCCATGAAGCAGTTCATCGAGTAACTCCGGAGTGTCGGGATGGTTTTCCCGGCATTCTGAACGCCTTGGTCGGCGGGACAATGATAGAGGGCGACGTTCTGGTTGTAGGCGTACAATTTGCCTTGGCGGATCAAATTGGCATTGCCAGCTTCAGCGGGATTTGACATGTCACCCTTAACCCAAACATCGAGGCTGCCCGGATAGGATTCGGCCAATAGATCGTTATTGTCATCTTTGTACATCAGCCAGGCGATGCCGAGTTGGCGGAGATTGGAAAGGCAGTTTGTCCGCTGCGCCTTGATCTTGGCCTTGCCCAGGATGGGCAACAGTAGCGCGGCCAGCGTAGCGATGGTCGCTATAACCGCCAGCAGCTCGAGGAGGGTGAACCCCCGATGCCGGATTGACTGAGACGAATGCATATTCGCAAACACTGCGATCTCTGCCGTTTTCTTGCTAACAATTTAGGCTCCTTGCCACCAAAGGCAATTATATTTTTCGACTATTTGCGTGATCGTGCGCATCGCAGCAAACCAGTCGGAGAGCCGGCGGAATGGGCCGAGTAACTTGTCCGACTTGGCTTGGAGGTAGTTTCAAAGGCGGCAGCCGTGTGAGCTTACTCGAGAGATTTTTCTGGAGCGCGGACATTTTTGTATAATGCCACTAGGATTTGATCATCATGTCCATCCGGGACAAAGGCTTGGACCGGTTTCGCGGGTTTTCTCGGAGATCAAGTCCTGGTGGCATGGGACAGGGCTCGAGTCCTTGGTAACTCGGCAGCATATCAACGGCTGGCACAACCTCCCCAAACAGACCAGCGCCATAGTCCCCGCGCCGCAGGTCAAGTCTTCCGCCTGGCCATTATCCTCCGCCAACCAACAGAACTCGCCTCGGCTCTTGCATGTGTGCATGTATCTACCGTACCAATAACTACTTAGCACATTGACAATCAACCAGAGTCTCCCACCCGCAGCTCAAATTACACCATACTACCTCCGTATTGCTTACAAAGGTACTACGGAGGTAGTACGGTGTAAGGGGGCAATTCGAGCCAGCCAGGACTGAGACGGATCTCGTTAATTGATGGAAAGAGAGTGGAGGTAATTGATGGCCTGTGCGAAAGGGGAAAACTCTGGAGTGTAAAGGCGGGAGAACATATCGATTTGGTCTGCAAGCACCTAGCCAGACTACCGAGAGAAATCAGAAGAGTTCCGTACAAAACGAATAAATCTTTGGGCCCACCAATCTGACAATGATTCATCCAAACCCATTTAGCCCTGAGTAGTTACCTTGTGAGAGAGCACCAGTTACAGACGAACGCAATCGTGACTTTCTTCTTTCGAAGCTGGCCGGCAGCGGAATTCGAGGCGTCGGTGACGAAGGCCGCACGTACGAAAACCCTGACCCGCGTCATTGAAGGTACAAACGTTCTTGCAGAAGGAACGGTCTTGGGTGGCGCACACCGTCCCAAACCTGAAGGTGGAAACCTGTTCGGGCTGATGCTTAGGTTCGATTCAATGCGCGATGCTCAGGCGGCCGCAACAAGGATTCGGCATGACCCCGATACGGAGATGCGCCGCAGGGAAGAGGAAATGCGCCGTAGTTTCGACGACAGAAACACATGGCGATGACGTTTAGGTTGCGTAACAAAGCGCATTCAGCGAACCCCGCGATGAGCTTCCTGTTTCATGCCAGACGCCAGGGACGCGGGGTGGCTGACGCGCGACGTTAGCTGCTGCCGAGTTACCAAGGACTCGCGAAAGCGCCCCCTGGAACCACCTTGGGGAAATCGAGGTGGACATGCTGGTCGCCCGGCTGAGGGGCGTTGCGGAGGAGGCCGCCGAAGGAATCGTTGCTCAGCGCGCCGCTGCGGCCCCGAGGCCCGAGAGGAACACCGCCATTTTTCGGCGCGCGTAGAATAAGCGAGACATCACCGTGCCGATGGAACACTCGAGTTTGGCGGCAATCTCCTTGTAGGCCAGGTCTTCGAACTCATGCAGCACCAGCACGGCGCGATGCTCGGGCGATAACTGCTGGAGGGCCGCGTCAATGGTCTCTCGCAACTCCTCGCGCTCGAGACGCTCGGTAGGGTTGATGGTGACGACCGGCATCTGGCGTGAATACCCTCCGGATTCTTCATTGAGTTGCTCGAGGGATTCGGCGCGCTGCTGCTGGCGGCGGCGAAGCTGGTCCAGGCAGAGGTTGATCACAATGCGGGTTATCCAGGTCGCAAAACTCGATTTGCCCTGGAACTGATTCAGTTTCTGCCAGCTTTTGACCCACGCAGCCTGAGCCAGATCGAGGGCCTCGTCTTCGTTCTGCATCATGCTCAAGGCGCGGGCGTAAACCTTGTCCCGATGCCTTGCCACCAACTCTTCAAACGCATCCATCTGCCCCTGACGGGCCGCTTCGGCCAGTTGCTCGTCGCTGGCGGCGGAGAATGCTTCCATGCTTTGCACCACTTTTGAAGGTCGGGCGGGTGAGGCTGATGATACCGGGATCAACAGCGAGCTGCCAAGATCGATTGCCAGCGCGCTCATCGTTTCCCTTCTCTCTGGCGGGCTTTTGCCGGAAGGCGCACCAGGATGATCAGTCCGACGATGGTGAGAAGAAAGCCAATGCGTAGGACGCCAAATCCTCCGGCACTGGCAAACTGGGCCAATTCAATGGGTGTATGCATAGTGTCTTTTGTTGATTCGGTCTGTCGATTCTATTGTTGCTGCTACGTGTCATCGACCTATACGGAGCCAATTGCGTTATCTTGCAATAATTCGGTTTTCAGTTTCCTTGCCGAACCGGCCGATCCGGGCTGGTTTCCTGAGGTCTTCACAGGGCCGTGAGAATGAGATTGCCCGGGTGCTCAGGCCGACTCATCATACGGGGCACGATGGCCAGCTCGACAGAATCGCGGTTTGGATCAGGGCTGCGCGGCCTTCCGATGAGGCGACGCGACGGCACCTTGAAGCATGGCAGCCTGACTGGCACTGGCCGAGATTATGAAAGAACAACGACAAAGTGACTTTGAGAAGGCGGCCGCCGAACGGGATCGGAGTGGCTTCCTCCGCGAGTTCTGGGGTTTCCTGCGGCAGAACAAGAAGTGGTGGTTGCTGCCGATTCTCATCATGTTGTTGGTTCTCGGTCTGCTGATCGTCCTTAGCGGAACCGGACTGGCACCGTTCATCTACACGTTATTCTAGCGCAGCAGCCAAAAAAATGTCACTGCGATGAGCGTTGGTGGCAACGCCCCGAGGAACAGCCCCAGCGGGCTGATGCCCTCGCCCTCAAACACTTTCGCGTCTTTCAGGATTCCGATGCCCGCAGGGTTCGGCGCATTGGCAATCACGGTCAGCCCGCCACCGGCGACTGCCCCGGCTACCAGCGCGTATTTTAGTTCATCCGAGATGCCGTCCACCAGCGACCCGAGATACGTCAGCATCGCGTTGTCGGTAATCGCTGTCAGACCAGTGGCGCCAAAGAACAGAGCGTTGCCGCCGAGACTTTGGATTAGCGGCTTGAGCCAGTAAGTCTGCAGCGAGCCGAGCGTGACGAGGCCCGCCAGGAAAAAGCCCACCAGCAGCCCTTCCCGCAGTTTCAGCGCCTCCTGGTACTCGCGCGTCGCCGTCACCAACCCCAGGAACAGGACGAAAACCCCAACGAACACGCTCGGATGATGGGCGAAGGCCACGACTAGCGCGAGGAACATGACATGCAAAGCCGTCAGCCAAAGGGGCGTCCGCCCGCCTGCATCCCGCTGGACCTCGAGTCGGCTGAGCTCCCTCCAAAACATTGCGGCCACAATGAAGCTTGAAACCCCGCTCGCCGAGGCAGCGCGCCAGCCGAAGTGTTGGAACATGAACGCCATGTCCCAATTCCATTTGCTGGCGACCATCAGGACGGGTGGCGCGGCGAAATGCGTCAGTGTGCCCCCGATGGAGACATTGACAAAGAGCAGTCCCAGCGTGGCGTAGGCCAGTTTGCGGCTGATGCCACGGTCGAAATAGCGGCGTTTGAGCAGCAACGCCAGCAACGTCATTGCCGCCGGCTCGGTGATGAGCGACCCCAGCAACGGCCCGAGGAACAACGCCGCGATGTAAAACGCCACGCTTTCGCGCGCCGGAATCAGGCGCGCAGCCAGCGAGATAAGCGTTTCGGCCAGGTTGACCACCGGGCGGGTGGCGGCGACGACCATGATAACGAAAACAAACTGCGGTTCAGCAAAGCTAAGGCCCTCGATGTAGCTCACCGCGTCGTGGAACGACCCCTTGAGCGCTGCGATGCCGAGGAACAGCGTCGCCGCCCACAGCCCGAACACAACTTCGGTTTCCGCCAGGAAGTGCAGCAGGTTTTCCTGCACTGAAGCCGGCGGGAACCGGTGTGCCCAATGCGCAAATCGTTTTACGCAGAAGGTGTGCAGCACGGCCAGCCCAAATAGGACCGTGGCCAGCAGCTCGATGGCAGTGGGGTTCATGCAATCATTTGCTGCCGCACAGTTTGGGCGCTCATGTTCATTTCGCCGATGACAGTCCGTTCGGAGGAGTCGCGGCAGCAAGCCATGAACTGCCCCAGGGCTCGATCACCACCCTACCGCTGGTCGTGGCACTTCGCTCGCAGCCCCATATAGGCGTCCACCCCTGGCCCCCAGCCAGGCTCTCTTCCAGTTGCACCGACACCGGTTCGGGGCTGACATTGTGCAGGCACAGCACGGATTCGGCGTCTTGCGGGTCCTGGCGCAGGAGGGCGAAGACACGCGGGTCGAGTCCGAGGACGCGCTGCCGCGCCGTCGGGGCGAACGCCGGGTGCTGCTGGCGTATCCGCAGGATCTCCCGGTGGCCGCCGAAGACTCTGGCGCGCAACGAACCGGCCTCACTCAACTCGGCCTGCAGGCGGGCACCATCGAGTTTCTGGCGGTTAATGCGGCGCAGAATGCCGCTGGTTTCTGCGCCCGCGCGGTCACCGCGCGAACCGAACAGAGAATGAAAGTAGATGCCCGGCACACCTCGGAGGCTGAGCATGATCGCTTGGGCCGTGAGGAATCTGCGGACGATGAGTTCGACGGGTTCCATCGAGGCGGGATTGGAAAGGGCGTCAAGGTAGTTGATGTTCATCTCGTAAGGCAGGCGCGTGCCGTCCGGCATGTCCTTGTAGGAGATGAAGCCGCCGTGTTCCAGCGCGCGCCGCGCCAGCGCGTCTATTTCCGCGTCATTCAGGATGCCGCGCGCCGGATTCAGTCCAATGCCATCGTGCGAGGCGAGGAAGTTGAAATACGTCACGTGATCCGAGGGTAGCGCCAGCGACTGCGCCCAGCGGGTCAGTTTCTCCGCGTTGCCCGTGGCAAAGCT